>NZ_JBHRUG010000029.1:242883-248070 GCF_042646605.1 Litchfieldella rifensis
AGGGAGCACGGTGTACTCGCTGAAGGTCGAGCAGCCCATGTAGTGGTGCAGCATCTTGCCGTCCACGGAGAAGCGCGAGGTGCCGTCGGGCATCAGCCCCTGGCCCTGGGTGGCGCGCACCGCACTGCACAGGTTGGTCTTGCCCGACAGGCAGAACTTGCACTGTCCGCACTCGGCGGTATACAGCGGGATCACATGGTCGCCGGGCCTGAGGCTCGCGACCCCCTCGCCGACCTCCTCGACGATACCGGCGCCCTCATGGCCGAGCACCGAGGGAAAAAGGCCTTCCGGGTCGGCCCCGGACAGGGTATAGGCGTCGGTATGGCAGACGCTGGTGGCCTTGATCTGGACCAGTACCTCGCCGGCCTTGGGACCCTCGACGTCGATCTCGGTGAGTTCCAGTGGCTTGCCGGCTTCCCAGGCGATCGCGGCACGTGACTTCATACGGCGTCCTCCTATTGTTGTTGTCGTTCTTGTTGTTTGTTGTCGTTCTTGTTGTTTGTTGTCGTTGGTGGTGATGCCGCTGGGTCGCATGACCTCAGCGTCGGCACGATGGCTATCCGCCACCGCCGACGTCGGTTGCTGTCTCTAGTCTAGGTGAGCCGGGAGATGTCGACTTTGCGGCTGGGGAAGAACGCTATTGCTCACTGGCAACAATCCTGGGCATTTATTTGCCCCGCATGTCCCAGCCTGGCCGACCTCGGTGGTTCTCAGAGTGATGGCGCATGGGCCCACCACTGTCCCGGCAGCGCGCCTGTGACCAGGGCGTTGGCCAGGTCTCTCAACTGGTCGGGGGTCAAGGCCGCCAGCGCCTCCCGCTGGGATTCCCAAGGCGCCAGTTGTCCCTTCTGGCGGCGCAAGGCCTGCCAGGTTCCCGACAAGGCCTCGGTGTTGGTTTCCGGCGCCCCCCAAGCGGCAGCCAGGCTGGCGCGTCGATGTGAGAAGGTAGTGTTATCCAGCTGTGCCAGTGCCACGCCTTGCGATGCCAGGAAGTCGCACACTGCCTGGCGCAGGGTCGCGACATCGGCATGGGGCGATTGCACCACATAGCCCAGGCGTGG
Organism: Litchfieldella rifensis; assembly: GCF_042646605.1. NCBI lineage: Bacteria > Pseudomonadati > Pseudomonadota > Gammaproteobacteria > Oceanospirillales > Halomonadaceae > Litchfieldella > Litchfieldella rifensis. The sequence continues at coordinate 243,945 of NZ_JBHRUG010000029.1, forward strand.
CCAGCCATCGGCCTCGCGATAGCGCACCGCCGCCGCATAGCCCAGCCCTTGACGCTGACGTAACCCTTGTTGGAAGGCCGCATCGTGGCACTGGGCCAGGAGCTGAAAGAGCGCACTGCTCGCCGCGCTGTCGTCGGGGGCGTCGACCTGCAGCATCAGTGCCTGATCATCGCCTTGGGGCGTGAGCCACTGGATAGGCCAATCGGTGATATCGCCGGCTGCCGGCAACGCATGAGGGAGAGGGGATGGCGCCGCCGCTTGGGCTTCGGGGAGCGTGCTCGGAAGGCTGTCGATCAGCCGTCGACAACGGGTCCTGGCCTCGGCGGCGCTCAAGCTGCCACCAGCCCAGACCAGAAGGCGCCGGTCGCCGGTGTGAACGGGTGGTGGTTGGCTTTCCAGGCGCGCCAGCAGGCGTTGGGCCAGCAGTCCGTCCGGCGTCGGTGCTGCCGTTTCGGCGACATCGTGAGGGTGCCAGGCGGCCAACGCCTGGGCGAGACAGGATTCGAGCCGCGAGGCTTCACCCCGGCCCAGCAGCCAGTCGCCGCGGCCATCGCTGCCCAGCGTCAGGACCAGACCATGGGCAGCGGCGGCTTGGCGCAGGGCCAGCGTGCGTTGTTTCCAGCGTGTCAGTCGTGTGGGCTGTCCGGCCACCGGCGCCGGCCATGCCAGGCCCAGGAAGGCGTCGGCGAGTGGCGGCCCACCCCCCCACCATAGGGCGAGTGTGTCGCTATCCTCGATAAGGCCCGGAATCGGTGGGCTGCTGTCGCTCAGCAGGCCGCGATACTCGATGGATGGCGGCGCGCGACATGGCCAGGCTCGGGCAGAAACGCCGTTCAGGTGGCAATGGCGAAAAGGGGTACGGGTTTCCGCCACGATGTCGTTCATCGCCGTCGAGACGGGTGACTGTTCGAGCACCCGGCAGGGCTCGGTTGTCAGCCAGGACGCCAGTTCGTTGACGTCCTCGGCATTCGGACCCTCGGTCGGGGAGCGCGGGACGGCTGACTGGCCGGCGGCCAGGCGACGGGCCAGTGCCTTGGGCCAGTCGTCGAGATCGTGGTCAGGCGTGGAGGGAGGCGCAACGGATAACCTATCGGTGGCGAGATGCGTGGCCAGGCATTGCATGCGCGCCTGACAGGTGGCCAGGACGGTCTCGACTCGCTGGTGTCCGGCTGGCGTCAGCTCCAGCGATAGCAACAGGGCGGCAGGGTCGGCATCCGGTACCAGGCTGGCGGTGAGGTCGGTAATCGCCTCATGGCACTGCAGAGTGGCAGCCAGTTCCCCATCGCACAGGGCGTGGACCAAGTGCTCGCATGCCTGCCGCTGCATCGCTGTCAACATGACAGGTAGCGGCCACAGCAGTTCCAGGGTCGGCGTGGTCGGCCCATGACCATCGGCTAGGCACCACTGCACCCGGGCCGGCGGTGCCCAGCGCCAGGTGCGCTTGGGCAGGTGGCCACCACCGGCGGGAATCGAAGCCGCGGCCACCGCCAGTTGGTCGAGCTGGCGCTCGAGCGGCTGGGGGCCAAGCATCACCAGGCTCAGGCGCTCGGCGCGGTAATGGGTGTCGTGGAAGCCGCTCAGGGCCGCGTGCAGCCGATCGATGTCGGCACCGAGACTCTGGCGATGGCCATGATGGCAGTGACGGGCGGGATGCGAGGGAAGGTAAAGCCGCGACAGAGCGGCCTGACGATGCAGCGCCGGGTCGGCGAGGCGGGCCTGGAACTCGGCCTCGATGACCTCGACCTCGCGAGCGATCCTGTCCCGCGCCAGCTGTGGCCGGACCACGATATCCAGCAGGCGCTCGAGTCCCGCTGCGGCGGCCACGGGGGGCAGCGTCAGGTGGACATCGGTGACGGTTTCGTCGGTGTGGGCGTTGTAGCGCCCACCCTGATCGCCGATCCAGGCGGCGAAGTCACCGAGGTGGGGGTGGCAAGCCGACCCCAGGAACAGGGTGTGCTCGAGCAGGTGGGCCAGGCCGGGCAGGGTCGCGGGTTCATCGAGATAGCCGACCCCGGCCGCGGCGACCAGGCGCACCTGACGCGCCGTGGGAACCTCGATGGCCAGGATGCGCGCACCATTGACGAGACGGCGCTCGGCGAGGCGACTGCCTGCCGGCAGGCCCCACGGTGGGTGGTGAATGGCCTCGCTGGCCGCGGTCATGACGTGTCCCCACCGTGGGCAGCGAAGAAGGCCAGCTCGCGGGCGATCAGGCGTCGTCGATTGGCCGGATGACGGATGCCATGGCCTTCGTCGGGAAACAGCACCACTTCCGCCTCGAGCCCTTGTCGGCGCAAGGCGGCGGCCATGGACAGCGTCTGGTCGGGGAGTACCACCGCATCCCGGGCTCCCTGGAAGAAGATCACCGGAGCGGCGAAATCGCCGAGCCGGTTGACTGGGCTCGCCTCGTGCTTGGCCTCGTCGTCGCCCAATAGCCAATCGAGATAGCCCGACTCGAAGCGATGGGTCTGGGACGCCAGGCGCAGCGCATCGGTGACCCCGTAGAGGCTGGCACCGGCGCGAAAGCGTCGTGTGCTGGCCAGGGTATTGAGTACCGTGAAGCCACCGGCACTCTGGCCGCGCAGGAACAGGCGCTGCGGGTCTGCCCAGCGGCGGGCTACCAGTTCGTCGGCCATGACCGTGGCATCCTCGACATCGAGCCGGCCCCACTGGCCGGCGAGGCGCTCGCGAAAGGCGCGCCCAAAGTTGCCGCTACCGCGTGGGTTGAGGTCCGCCACGGCGTAGCCCTGGTGGGTCCACCAGCGAACCAGCGGGTCGAACACCGGGTAGCTGGCCGCCGTGGGGCCGCCGTGCACACGCATGATCAGCGGCGGCAGAGTGCCCGCGGCGGTCGCAGGCAGGTAGACGAAGGCAGTGACATGCTCGCCGTCGGATAAGGGGACACTGACGTAGGTCGGCGAAGGGAGATCGTCGGGGGTGGGCAGGGCGAACAACGTTTCCTGGTGACCATCGTCCAGGCGCACGCGGGCGAGCCGGGCCGCATGACTGGGGCCCTGGGTGATGGCATACAGCCAGCCGTCGGCCATGGCCAGGCCAATCACGCGCGTCGCATCGGGCAGCAGCCGGCGGTGTTCCCGTCCCTGACCATCGACCTGCAACACCCCTGCACTACCTTCGTGGAAGCGCATCAGCAGGCCAGTATGCCGGTGCGGCCACAGGTGATGGCATTCGCCGAGTTGCCAGGGCGTGGATACGTGATCGGCGGGATGATCGCCGAGTGGCTGGGCGGCGTCGCCGTTGATGCGGTAGGGCTGCCACCAGCCGCGGTGGTCGCTGATGACGATCAAGCTGCCGTCATCGGCGAAACAAGGCTGGGTCACCGCACCACCGCCGTCCCAGACGCGGCGGCGCTCGATGTGGCCGTCAGGATCGAGATCGGCGATGACGAGATGCGCGCGTTGCCAGGGCATGTGAGGCAACGCCCACTCCACCCAGGCCAGTCGCTGGCCATCCGGCGAGAGTGCCGGAGCGTCATAGAAGTCGGCGCCTTCGGCAAGCACGACACGGCCGTCATCGTGCAGCGCGACCAGGCATTGCGTCGCCTGCCGCGCGCTGCCCTTTTCCTCGACGGCCAGCAGGCGACGGCGCTGCGGGTCGGCCACCAGGCCGCCGTAGCGGGTATCGGGTTGCGACCACCAGGGCTGGGCGTCACCCCCCGTCAGGGGCTGGCGGTACAGCATCTGGTGATCACCGGCGACGAAGGTCACCGTGTCGCCGAGGCATGCATGCGTGCCGCCACCATAGCCATTGACGCGGCTGGTCACGTCCAGCTCGGGCGGTGTCAGCGGGCGGGCGCGATCGCCCACCCAGTGCCATAGTTGCCGGCTGCCGGTAGCAGGGTCGGCAGCCAGCCAGAAGACTCCCGCTGCGTTGGCTCGCAGATCGCCGAGCCCGTCGGCGGGAAGGGCGGCCTGGCGCAGACCACCATCGATATCCGGGAGAACCGATTCATTCATGCGCGGCAGAACACCCTCGATTCGCGGGTGTTGCGTGGCGTCAGTTCATGGACCGAGCGCCGGTCGGCGGCGGCTTCCTCGCGGGCGGCCTCGATCAGGTGGTGATCGGGCGACAGCGCGCAGACCGGGTCGGTGGCCGTGGGGTCGCCGGT
>NZ_JBHRUG010000029.1:248080-248701 GCF_042646605.1 Litchfieldella rifensis
ATCGCTCGCGTACCAGATCGCCTCCAGCGACTGCTCGCGCACCGACGGAAATGCCATCGGCAGGAGGCGTGCGCTGTGGCACGGCAGGACCGTGCCGTCCGGGGTGACGGTCATGAAGATCGCCCCCCAGCCGCCCATGCACGCCTTGGGCCGCTCGGCGTAATAGTCGGGGACCACGAACAGCAGGCGCATGTCGCGGCCCCTGGCGGCCAGCCGCTCGCGCCAGCGCGCGGTGGTGGCCTCGGCTTCCTCGAGCTGGTCGCGACTCGGCAGCAGCCCGGCGCGGTTGAGGTACGCCCAGCCGTAGAGCTGGCAATTGGCGAGTTCCACGGCATCGGCCCCGAGGTCGTCGCACAGCGCGATGATGGCGTCGAGATCGTCGATGTTGTGGCGGTGCAGGACCACGTTGAGCACCATCGGGTAGCCGGCGGCCTTGACCGCGCGCGCCATGGCCAGCTTCTTGGCATGCGCCTTGGGCGAGCCGGCCACGGCGGCGGCGACCTCGGCATCCCCGGCCTGCAGGCTGATCTGGATATGGTCGAGACCGGCCTCGCGCAGGGCGGCGATGCGCGCCGCGTCGAGGCCCAGGGCCGAGGTGATCAGGTTGGTGTAGAACCCCAG
>NZ_JBHRUG010000030.1:0-663 GCF_042646605.1 Litchfieldella rifensis
CCTTTGACGCCGTTACCCAGCGCCGCCAACATGCGGTCCGTCCAGACTGAGCGGTCCACCCAGGGCCAATCGGCCGGGTGTGACGCCTCTTGTTTAGCCCCGTCTTGGGGCACTGTCGATGCTTTGCCGTAGCGCTCGCTCATCTCTGGTCGTCTCTCGCATCCATCTCCCTGCCTCCCTTCCCTCGGCACAGGTTCTGTTCTCTGCGCCTCCTGCACGGCGCCTCGGCGGTAGGCAGAGTCTGCACTCCAGCATCTTCGATTCACGGGCTTTCCCCGCGATGAGCCATGGCCGAGGCGTACTCCGCACGCCGGTACTATGAAGGCTCTGACACCTGGTTACCGTCACCTCGGTCACCAGGCCTCCCCGCTTATCTCGCCCATCCTTCCCGACGTTCCGTCTCCAACCACCTGGCAGGTCCCGCCGTCGCTTTGTCCGCCATCGCAGCGCGGCGGGTGAGTTTCAGGCTTCGCCGTCTCCCAGCAGGCTCGCCACCTGACCCGGCCGAATCGAGTTCGTCATCCTACGGACCGCCAGTTCGCCTCCGGTTGCTCTCCACCCCGCCTCGCGACGACGCAGTTACCTTCGGCTACGGGGTCATGGCTTACCCCGGTGTGGACTTTCACCACACGGAATGCACGCCTTCGCGGGCGCACTAGGAGC
>NZ_JBHRUG010000031.1:0-133380 GCF_042646605.1 Litchfieldella rifensis
TGGAGTTCAGCCTGCCCGAGCTGTTCAAGGAAGCCACAATGCACCACGGGGATATATCGACGGATCAAGCGCTGGGAACATGAGGATGTGCTCGAGTCGGCACATTATCGACTGGATCAGAAGCCGGAAATGATGCGTCTCAGGCGCCAGACAGTCGAGCACCCGTTTGGAACCCTGAAGGCCTGGATGGGGGCGACGCATTTTCTGACCAAAACCCTCAAGAACGTCAGCACGGAAATGAGCCTTCACGTGCTGGCGTACAACATGAAACGGGTCATGAACATCCTCGGCACCAAGCGTCTGATTCAGGCGATGCGGGCATAATGTGCCTGCTGCCCTTGTCGCTTCTATAGCGGGCTCTGCCGCTCTCCAGAGAAGCTTTCTCGGGGAACATTATTTTGAATAACCTCGGATGTGGCGATGATGGAGGCGCTAAGAAGCGTCTCGTTGGCCGCTGTGAGTGGCTTCATCGCCAAATACCGGTATAGGCGGTGGGCTTTTGTGTTTTCACACAGCCTCGGCCGAATGAGGAATATTGGCATATGTAGATGGATGGTTGAGGTAGTTGACGACCCCCAAGCGGGCATCCCGAAGATGCTGCACGCACGCTTGCATCAAGGATATAGCGCCGGCCTTGTGCGAACTCCATTGATCCGGACATTGTTCACATGTGGCCGCGAGATGAGATCGTTCCGGGGTCCCTCCGACGGCCGGTTAGCTCCAACCTGTGTGCCAGGCATGGCACAGAACTAGAAAGATGGAAGTTCTCATGCCAGGTGTTCGCAGAACCGGAGGCTAGGAGAAGGGCAGGGGCGTCACCGCGAAGCCCTCCATCTGCGACAGGGGTGCTTTATAAATCGGGCGTTCAAGAAAGTGGATGTCCTTTACTTTTTCTTTAGGCGTCGAAATAGAGGGCAAACTCGTACGGGTGTGGGCGCAGCCGCAGGGCCGATACCTCGTTCCGCATCTTGTAGTCGATCCAGGTGTCGATCACGTCTTCAGTGAAGACATCGCCCTTGAGCAGGAATTCGTGGTCTTCGCGTAGGGCCGCCAGGGCTTCTTCCAGGGATGCCGGTGTCGACGGCACATCCGCCAACTCCTCTGGGCTCATCGCGTAGATATCCTTGTCCAGCGGGTCACCGGCTTCCAGCTTGTTATCGATGCCGTCCAGTCCCGCCATCAGCATGGCGGAGAACGCCAGGTAGCCGTTGCACATGGGGTCCGGGAAGCGCACCTCGATGCGTTTGGCCTCGGGGTTGCCCTGATACATGGGAATGCGCACCGCCGCCGAGCGGTTGCGTCTGGAATAGGCGAGGTTGATCGGCGCCTCGAAGCCCGGCACCAGCCGACGGTAGCTGTTGGTGGTGGGATTGGTGAAGGCTGCCAGGGACGAAGCGTGCTTGATGATGCCGGCGATATAGTGCATCGCCAGCTGGCTCAGGCCCGCATAGCCTTCCCCCGCGAATAGGGGCTTGCCTGCTTTCCAGAGGCTCTGGTGCACGTGCATGCCGCTGCCGTTGTCCTGGAACACGGGCTTGGGCATGAAGGTGACGGTCTTGCCGTGGCGGTGCGCCACGTTCTTGACCGTGTACTTGTACCACATCAGGGCATCGCCCATCTTGTCCAGGGGCAGGTAGCGCATATCGATTTCCGCCTGCCCTGCCGTGGCCACTTCGTGGTGGTGAGCCTCTATCCGGTATCCCAGCTCTGCCATGGTGAGCACCATTTCGGAGCGTATGTCCTGCATCGAGTCAGTGGGCGGCACCGGGAAATACCCTTCCTTGTACCGGGGCTTGTAGCCGAGGTTGGGAAACTCCTCCCGGCCTGTGTTCCACTGGCCTTCGGCCGAGTCGATGAAGTAATAGCCGCAGTGCTGGTTCTGGTCGTAACGGATATCGTCCAGGATGAAGAACTCGGCTTCCGGGCCAAAATAGGCGACATCGCCGATGCCGGTCGACTGCAGGTACTTCGTCGCCTTGCGCGCGATAGTGCGGGGATCCCGGCTGTACTCTGCACGGGTAAAGGGGTCGATGATGTTGCAGATTAGCGACAGCGTCGGGGCGCTGGTGAAGGGATCGAGCACTGCGGTAGACGGGTCGGGAATCACCAGCATATCTGAAGTGTGGATGGCCTGCCAGCCGCGGATCGAGGAGCCGTCGAACCCTACACCTGCGTCGAACACGTCCTCGTCCAACTCGCTGGCGGGGATAGAGAAATGCTGCCACTGGCCCAGAATATCGGAAAATTTCAGATCTACGATTTCGCAGTGCTGGTCCTTGGCGAATTCAATGGCTTGTGTTGGAGTCATGGTCAAACCTCGGTATGGCTAGATACCACAGGTAGACGGGCTTATTTAATCGTAGTTCGAAATGACGTCGCTTGCCATTGGCCAGGGGACGGATTTATGCTTTTCACCCAACATTTGGCATAGGTAACCCCTTCGCTATGGGTGGCGTATCGCGAAATGGGAACGCGAAAAGGGCACTCACTTTCTTGCTGATTGTATAGCCTACTGGACGAATTCCTATGGTGCCTAGCCGGCCAAACGATCAGCGGAAGGGATCAAGAAAGCGGATGTCATTTTCCAGCAACAATTCGACATCGATGTCCTGATCGCCTGGTCCGGGAGCTCTGAAATGACCACCTTCCAGAGCTGCACCAGCAAGTATCCACGTCCCACGGCGGGGGCAGTGGTAGCTATCGGCGTGGATCAACTATCCACTGATTCTGGTAGCTTCGCTATCACCTTGATTTCGAACTGGAAGCCATAGAGCCAGGTGACACCGACGGCAGTTAACGTCGGGTGCGGCGCGTTACCCCAGAACTCTGGCACGACCTTCCAGATCGTCTCGAACTTCGATTCTGGATCGACCATGAAAACAGTGACATCAATCACGTCGTCGAATGTGCAACCGGCGGTTATCAGGATCGCCTCTAGATTCTTGAAGGCGAGCCTGACTTGCGCCTCGAGGTCGGGCTCCGGTGAGCCGTCTTCTCTGCTACCGACTTGTCCTGAGACGAATAGAAATCCATTGGATCGGATCGCCGGTGAATAGCGATTGCGCTCATACAGCGCTTGGCGACCGGCGGGGAAAATAACGTCACGCGTAGTCATGTCACGCTTGGTCATGTAGTGCCTCCATCAATGGGTCAAAGCGACCTTGAATCAACGATGGTGGTACTTTAAGCGCTGGTGATTGGCGGATAAACAAGCAAACCTACTCATCACTGTTTGTAAAATACAAACAATCGCAAGGATCCCTTGGGGAAGGTATGGACCGTTTCGATGCAATGCAGGCATTTGCGCGGGTGGTGGAAACCGGAAGCTTCACCAAGGCAGCCGAAACGCTTCACATGAGCAAGACCAGCGTAACGCAACTCGTGCAGCAGTTAGAGGCACGGCTGCGTGTCAGGCTGCTGAACCGCACGACGCGCAAGGTTAACGTGACGGCCGATGGGGCCGCCTACTACGAGCGCGTGCTACGGCTGCTGGCGGATTTAGACGACGCCGAGACTAGCCTGTCCAGCGCCTCGACGTTGCCGAGGGGTCGCTTGCGGGTGGATGTCCCTAGTCCGCTGGCTCGTATGATTCTTGTGCCGGCACTACCGGCGTTCCATGCCCAATACCCGGAAATCCAGCTGGACATGGGGGTCAGCGATCGCATGGTGGACCTTATCGATGAGAATGTGGATTGCGTCGTGCGTGGTGGCGAGCTCACCGATCAATCGCTGATGGCAAGGCGCGTCGGCGACTTGCAGCTTGGCGTTTATGCGGCGCCAAGCTACCTGGAACGCGCCGGTTCGCCCTCGCACCCTCGAGAGCTGGAAAATTCGCATCACCGTATCGTGGGCTTCCTATGGTCCCGCACCGGTAAAACCTTCCCCTATGCCATGCACCGCAATGAAGACAGCATCAAGGTGCAAGGCCGCTATGTCTTGTCAGTAGACGATGGCAATAGCTACCTTGCTGCTGGTCTGGCCGGTCTGGGCATACTTTGGCTACCGGACTATATGGCCAAGGAGCACCTTGCATGCGGTGAGCTAGTGCGACTGTTCGAAGACTGGCGCCTCGACCCGATGCCGTTGTACGTGGCGTTTCCGCCAAATCGACATGTAAGCACCAAGCTGCGTGTGTTCATCGAGTGGGTCGCTGAGCTGATGGCGCGGCATGCGCCTATCATTGACCGACATCATTCGTGACCAGAGCGTTTGAAATGCAGCGAGGCGATCCGGCACTGCGCTGCTTTGGCCATTGCCGCTTTATGGCCGGAAGCGGAAGTTTTGACTATGTTGATGCAATTGCTGCGGCAGCACACGAGTCAAAGGGGGACGCCCGGCAAACGTGAACGTGCCCGCACAATAAAGCCAATGACAGAGTGCGCTGCCTAATCAGTGGTAGGTCGCACAACAGCTAATGGAGTCAGCATGAAGGTCAAGCGAGTTGTTACCGATGTTTCTATCCAAGATCCGGCTGAGGGGGATGCATTCTAATGAGTCTGAAGCACCATTTTGAACTGATGGCTTCCTACAACCAGTGGATGAATTCAAAGGTTTATGAAGCGGCGAGTCGTCTCAATGAGACAGATCTCGTCAAGGATCGCAGTGCCTTTTTCGGCTCTATCCTGGGTACTCTAAACCATATCGTTGTCGGCGACACTATCTGGCTCAAGCGGTTTGCTACACACCCGTCCTGTACGACTTCCTTGCGCGAGGTTGCTGATCTTCCGAGCCCAACTAGCTTGGATCAGATTGTTTCCAATGATTTCCGTAGCCTATCCGAACATCGTGTTTTCTTGGATGAGAAAATTATCGATTGGATCAGTGAACTTTCCGATAGCGATTTGGATTATGTCCTCAGCTACCACAACACCGAAGGAGTAGCAGTGAACAAGCGATTTTCGAGCCTTCTCCTTCACTTCTTTAATCACCAAACTCATCACCGTGGGCAGGTTTCCACTTTGCTATCACAGGCCGGTGAGGATATTGGTGTCACGGACCTTTTGGAGTTGATTCCGGAGGAGGTTGCCGATGTATAACAAGGCGTCGTTGCCGGACAATTTTTCCACCGCTGATGGCAACCTCGACGGCGTACAAAAGAATGTCTCGTGCCTGTCGAAACCAAGACTGGCTGTTCGACTAGGAGAAGACAGCCCATGAAGCTGTCGTGTTATCAGCAACCTGGAGAAAGCGAACAATGTCCCGGATGATCTTCGTGAACCTGCCCGTCACCGACCTCGATGCGTCGATGGCTTTCTACAAGGCCCTCGGCTTCGAGAACAACCCGCAATTCACTGACGATACGGCCGCCTGCATGGTATGGAGCGAGGCGATCAACGTCATGCTGCTCACGCATGCCAAGTGGCGCACCTTCACCGACCGTCCCATCCCACCCGCAACCTCTAGCGAAGTGATGCTTGCCGTGTCGTGCGACAGTCGCGATGCTGTCGACGCCATGAACGAGGCGGCTGCCAAGCATGGCGGCACAGCGGATATCAACCCTGCCCAGGATCTTGGTTTCATGTATAACCGGAACCTGTCGGACCCCGATGGCCATATATGGGAGGCCATGTGGATGGATCTCGAGGCGATTCCTACCGACGATCAGGCAAGTTAAAAAACGCGGCGAGTGGCGGAAAGCCTGCGCATGACAATGCCTTGCCGCCGACCTACATTATTCCGCTACCTGCTTTCGGTCATCCGCTCCATGCGGTTGGCTGAAGGCCGGCATTATGCATAAGGAGTCAGTGCATGATCCTCGACCTACCTGCACCGGAAGCATATGAATCCGAGTCGTTGGTGAGTTGCATCAGAAGTCGTCGCAGTATCAGGGAGTATCCGGGCACTCCCATATCCATTGCGTCACTGTCACAGCTACTTTGGTCTGCCCAGGGGATCACGGGAGCGGATCAACAACGAGCCACTCCCTCGGCAGGTGGGTTGTACCCGCTGCACCTCCACGTTGTGGTCCGGCGGGTTTCCGAACTTGAGCCAGGGATTTATGAATACCAGTGTCATGGTCATTCGCTGAAGCTACTGGACAGACAAGTCCCGGATGCGGCGATCCAAGAGGCGGGAATTGGTGATCAGCCATGGCTGGGTGACGCTGCCGTCGTCATCGGGGTGGCGGCAAGACTCGAAGATTCGATCAGGCATTTCGAGTCTCAGCCACCTCAAGGAGAGCGCGGGGCTCGTTATGTGTATATGGAATCCGGTGCTTTAGCGCAAAACGTCCATCTCCAGTGCACGGCTCTGGGCGCCGGTTGCGTTCTGGTGGCCGGTTTCGATGACTCAAAAGCCCAGCAAGCGCTTGGGCTTCCCTCGAATCTGGCGCCTACGGCGCTACTTTGTATCGGGTAGCGGCGGAGTCATAAGCAGAGCCGAGGGCGGGGCTGCCCGATGGGGGCAGCCGGCCGATGGCTGTATGGCTTTTCAAGACATCAACTCGCGCCGTTCTCCTTCAACGTGGCCATGTCGATGACGAAGCGGTAGCGTACGTCGCCCTTTTCCATGCGCTCGTAAGCCTCGCTGATGTTCTTGATATCGAGCATCTCGACGTCACAGGTGATGCCATGCTCGGCGCACAAGTCGAGCACTTCCTGGGTTTCGGGAATGCCGCCGATCAGGGAGCCGGCCAGCACGCGGCGCTTGAACACCAGGTTGAAGGCTTCGATGGTTGGCTCGATGGGTTCGAGCAAGCCGACCAGGATGTGGGTGCCGTCATACTTCAGTGACGCCAGGTACGGGTTGAGGTCGTGCTGCACCGGTACGGTATCGAGCATGAAGTCGAAGGTCTCGGCGACGGCTTCCATCTGTGCCGCGTCGGTGGAGACCACCACATGGTCGGCGCCGTTGCGCTTGGCTTCGTCCACCTTGGCCGCGGAGCGGGTAAACACCGTCACCTCGGCACCGAGCACCTTGGCCAGCTTGACGCCCATGTGGCCCAGGCCACCCATGCCGATCACGCCGACCTTATGGCCCGCTTTCACGCCATAGTGCTTCAGCGGCGAATAGGTGGTGATGCCGGCACACAGGAGCGGTGCGGCAGAGGCGAGGTCGATACCTTCGGGCGGTCATGGTGAAGCCTTTGAGGCAGAACTGCTCGACGCCGTCTTTACAGGCTTGGCATTGGTCGCCGTTGCAGCATCGCCGTCAATGGCAGGCGGCGGATGCCGCCGAGGCGTGAGGTGCCGGTCCGCCGAGAAAACGTTGCTGTCTTTCCTCTGTCAGAATGCTCGCGATGGATTCTAGCTTCCCATCTCACTGAGGGCAGTGCTTCGATATCTCCATTGGTCCAGATGACACCAGGTCGGCAAGTATTGAGATAATGCATGATTATTCTTTTAGGGGGTATCTAGTGGAGAAAAATAACAACCTTGCCGTCTTGATTGATGCGGATAATGCCCAGCCAGGCATAGTGGATGGTTTGCTGGCGGAAATTGCGAAATATGGCGTGGCTAATGTCAAGCGAATCTATGGCGATTGGACAGGGCCACAGTTGAAAGGCTGGAAAGAAACACTACTGCAGCATTCTATACAACCAGTGCAACAGTTTGGATATACGAAAGGGAAGAATGCCACTGACAGCGCGTTGATCATCGATGCCATGGATCTTCTTTATACAGGGAATTTTACGGGGTTTTGTCTGATTTCGAGTGACAGTGATTTTACCAGGCTGGCCTCTCGGCTTAGAGAGTCTGGCCTCACTGTGTTTGGGTTCGGTGAAAAAAAGACTCCGCTTCCCTTTGTGTCGGCATGTGACAAGTTCATTTATACAGAGGTCCTTCGTGAGAGTGAAGAAGAAGGGCCTGGGACGACCAAGAGCTCTAGCAAGGAGTTGAAATCGGATACGAAGCTCGTTAACTCGCTTCGGAAAGCTGTTGAGTCGTCCTCTGACGAAACCAGATGGGCTCCCTTGGCTGCAGTCGGGAGTAATATGGTGAAGCAGTTTCCTGACTTCGATTCTCGAAATTATGGCTATAGAAAACTCGGCGATCTGGTTTTTGCGACAGGGCTTTTTGACATTGAAGAAAGGCCTTCAAGGGATGAGAGCTCAAAGGTGATATACATCCATGACAAGCGGAAGAAATGAGATTTCTAGCGATCCTTTACGCCAGTTGAGAGTGCGGGCATCGCGCGAGTCCGGCTGTTGATTGACTTTCTCACTGAGCGGGTTGGTGATATTCCTGGGATCGAGACGCCGCACCCCGGTTGACGATACCTACAATGACTATGTCTCAACACGGCTTGTGTAGGGAGGGCAGGTATGGCGATAACACTGAACCACACTATCGTGCATGCGAAAGACCCTGAGGCGACGGCAGCGTTCCTGACGGAGATTCTCGGTCTAGCACCACCGCGCCAACTGGGGCATTTCACGGTCGTGCAAGTCGGCGACACATCCTTGGACCTGATACGCGGCGACGAACCCATTTCTCCACGTCATTTTGCATTTCTGGTCAGTGAAGACGAGTTCGATGACATCTTCGATCGTCTGCGCCAACGCGGGCTTACCTACTGGGCGGATCCTTTCCATAAGGAGCCCAACCAAATCAATCACTGGGATGACGGGCGGGGCCTCTACTTCGATGATCCAAACGGCCACCGTCTGGAGATCATCACGCGACCCTATGGTAGCGGTGGCCTCGAGGCCAAGCATCCCAATCCATTGCTGTCACGCTGATAACGAGCTAAACACAGGGAGCTTCCAATGTCTGACCGTGTCATTCTCACCACCTCCTCGCATCTCGAGGGCTATCGCGTTACCGAACATATCGACATCGTCTCGGCCGAATGCGTTTTCGGTATGAACGTGCTGAAGGATATGTTTTCAAGCCTTCGCGACTTCTTCGGTGGGCGCAACAAGTCGTCCCAGGATGCCCTCCGTGAGGCCCGAGTCGCTTGTTTGAACGAACTGCGCCGAGAGGCGGAGTCGATGGGGGCCAATGCCGTGATAGGCGTCGACCTCGACTACAGTGAGATTTCGGGTGGCGGCAAGTCCATGCTGTTCCTGGTGGCCACCGGGACCGCCGTGAAGGTGGCCAAGGCCTGAACTGAGGTTTCCGAGACCTCAAGGAGACGAGAGGCGTCATGACGGACAACACCCTATTCAAGGAACTCGAAGCGGTTGAAGAAGCTTTCAACCAAGCGGTCGTCTCGAATGACGTAGCCGAGATATCGGCATGTATCTCGGAAGACTGGGTCCTGGTGACACCCGAGGCGGGGCCGGTATCCCGAGAAGGATTCCTGCAGGCAATAGGAGAAGGCGTTCTTAGTCATTCCAGCATGACCAAGGACCTGGATCGTGTCCGTGTATACGGCAATGTCGCGGTAGTTACGGGGCGTGGTCGAAACACAGGGATGTTCAAGGGAGCCCCCATCAGTGCCGACGAGTGGGTGACCGATGTTTATGTGAAAACGGAAGGGCGCTGGATATGCGTTCTCACCCATTTGACCCCTGTTGCTGGGAACTGATGTGACATGCCCCATTCAGTGAGCTACTTGTAGATAAGCAGTGCCAAGAGCACGGTTGCCCAGAAGGACGGGGCAGCCTTCCTGCCGATCACTGTGCTGACGCTGGTCGTGCTCTCCTGATCGCGGCTGAAGCCGCTCCTGCCGGGTGGTGTCATGCTGCTATTCTCGGTAAGCCAGCGTGGCAACGAAAGTAGCAAGGCGCTTGAACAGTGAGGGACCATGAACGAAACCGACTACACGATTGAACCCATTGGGGTGATTCGTTCTCCACTGACGAGTCGCAAGGAGGCGCCCCGCCAGGCAGACGAGGGCGCGCCGGAGGCGTGGCTGGAGGTTTTCGATGCGGTGGCGGAAGGGCTTGACGGCATCGAGGTTGGCGACGAGATTCTCGTGCTGACCTGGCTGCATCACGGGCGGCGGGACGTGCTCAAGGTGCATCCGCGCAGCAGGGTCGAGGCGTCGTTGATCGGGGTGTTCGCCACACGCTCGCCGGATCGTCCCAATCCGGTGGGGCTGCATCGGGTGTCGGTGCTGGAGGTTGCCGGGCAGCGGCTGAGGGTGGCTGCCATGGAGGCAGTCGATGGCACGCCGATCGTCGATATCAAGGCCGTGCTCAGGAATATCGATGAACGGTGATAGGTGGCTGGGCCGGTAGGGTTCGACGCCCCTCACTTGGCGGGTAAACTCGCACTCTGAAACAGGTTGTTGAGGTGGCAGCGGTGGATCTACAGCAGGGGTTCGTTCTGACCCGGCACTGGCGCGATACGCCCGCTGGCACGCAAGTCGAGTTCTGGCTGGCGACCGATGACGGTCCCCGGCATATCCGCCTGCCTTGCCAGCCCTCGGTGGCCTTCCTGCCTGTCGATCAGCGCGAGCTGGCCGAGTCGTTGCTGCGCGGTGAGCACGGCGTCGAGCTTCGCCCGTTGGAGCTGCGCGATTTCCACCACCGGCCCGTGCTCGGCCTGTATTGTCGGCAGCACCGCCAGTTGATGCACCTCGACAAGCGATTGAGGCAGGCGGGGGTCGATGTCTTCGAGGCCGATGTCCGGCCGCCGGAACGCTATCTGATGGAGCGCTTCATCACCGCGCCGGTGTGGTTCGGTGGCACGCCGCACGCCAGCGGCATACTGCTTGACGCGCAGATGAAGCCCGCACCGGAGTACCGTCCCCGCCTCAGGCTGGTCTCCCTCGATATCGAGACCAATGCCCGGGGCGAGCTGTATTCCATCGCTCTCGAAGGCTGCGGCGAGCGCCAGGTCTACATGCTCGGGCCGGCGAACGGGGAGGGGGCTGCGATCGGCTTCCGGCTCGACTACTGCGACACCCGGGCGCAACTGCTCGAAAGGCTGAACCAGTGGCTCGCCCTGCATGATCCCGACGCCATCATCGGCTGGAACCTCGTGCAGTTCGATCTGCGCATCCTGCACGAGCATGCCGAGCGCCAGCGGGTTCCGTTGCGCCTGGGGCGCGACGGTGGCGTGATGGAGTGGCGCGAGCACGGCAGCCGTAGCAACCACTACTTCGCGGCAGCGGCCGGACGCCTGATCATCGACGGTATCGAGGCGCTGCGTTCGGCGACCTGGAGCTTCTCGTCGTTCAGCCTCGAAAACGTCGCGCAGATGCTGCTTGGCGAAGGCAAGGCGATCGACACCCCCTACCAGCGCATGGACGAGATCGATCGCATGTTCGCCGAGGACAAGCCTGCGCTGGCGCGCTACAACCTCAAGGACTGCGAACTGGTGACGCGGATCTTCGCCAAGGCCGAGTTGCTGGACTTCCTGCTCGAGCGTGCCACCGTCACGGGGTTGCCCGCCGACCGCAGCGGCGGCTCGGTCGCGGCCTTCAGCCATCTCTACATGCCGTTGATGCACCGCCAGGGCTTCGTCGCGCCGAACCTGGGGGAGCGGATGCCGGAGGCCAGCCCGGGGGGCTTCGTGATGGATTCGCGGCCCGGCCTGTACGACTCCGTGCTGGTACTCGACTACAAGAGCCTGTACCCGTCGATCATCCGCACCTTCCTGGTCGACCCGGTGGGGCTGGTGGAGGGCATGCGCCATCCCGCGGACAGCGAGTCGGTGCCAGGCTTTCGCGGGGCGCGCTTCTCGCGCACCCGGCATTGCCTGCCGGCCATCGTGGCGCGCGTCTGGGAGGGCCGCGAAGCGGCCAAGCGCGAGAACAACCAGCCACTCTCCCAGGCGCTGAAGATCATCATGAACGCCTTCTACGGCGTGCTCGGCTCCAGCGGTTGCCGCTTCTTCGATCCACGCCTGGCGTCGTCCATTACCCTGCGTGGCCACGAGATCATGCGCAAAACGCGCGAATTGATCGAGGCCGAAGGCTATACCGTGATCTACGGCGATACCGACTCCACCTTCGTCTGGCTCCGGGCGGCACATTCGGAGGATGACGCGGCGCGTATCGGCCGGAGCTTGGTGCAACACGTCAACCAGTGGTGGCGCGAGCACCTGCAGCGCGAGTTCGGCCTGGAAAGTGCGCTCGAGCTGCAGTTCGAGACGCACTACCGTCGTTTCCTGATGCCCACCATCCGCGGCGCCGAAGCGGGCAGCAAGAAACGCTATGCCGGGCTGGTCAGGGGCGCGGATGGCAGCGACAAGATGGTCTTCAAGGGCCTGGAAACGGTGCGTACCGATTGGTCGCCACTGGCCCAGCAGTTCCAGCAGGGGCTCTACCTGCGCATCTTCAAGCGGCAGCCGTACCAGGATTATGTGCGCGACTACGTGCGCCGCACCCTGGCGGGCGAACTCGATGACCTGCTGATCTACCGCAAGCGGCTCCGGCGACGGCTGGACGACTACCAGCGCAACGTGCCGCCGCACGTCCGCGCGGCGCGCATCGCCGACGACTACAACGACCGGCAGGGCCGGCCGCGGCAGTACCAGAATGGCGGCTGGATCAGCTACGTGATGACGGTCGCGGGCCCGGAGCCCTTGGAAACGCAGCATTCAGCGCTCGACTATCACCACTACCTCACACGCCAGCTACAGCCGGTGGCGGACGCTATCCTGCCGTTCGTGCAGGACGATTTCGCGAGACTGATCGACCAGCAGCTCGGCTTGTTCTGAGCCTGGCCCTATGAGCTGACCTATTCCCACTCCGGCGCCCAAGCCATTCGGATTCTCAGCGTTCGAGATGTCCATGAATCCATCGCACAACACTCCTCTCGCCTTGCTGGAAGGTGCTGTTCACCACGGCGATGTCCCCGGCATCGTTCACGGCAAGCTTGCGCATCAACATCCCCTGCAGGCTGCCATTGAATCCCGAAGCCGACACCCCGCTGTGCGGCACGATCACTGGTGCAGCAAAGTGTTCGCCGCCATCCGTCGAGCGCGTCATGCCCAATCCTCGGGATCGATGGCCAAGGCGAGGGAACAACTCCCACAGCACGTATACGTTATTGCTTGAGACGGCGAGCGACGGGAAGCCAACACTGTCGAAGCGTTCCGCATGGGCGGTCGAAATGTCCTGTGTCGATTGGAAACCCTCGCCTGGGCGTGCCTGGGTATAGCGAATATGCGCTTGTCGCCACATGCCTTCCGGACTTTCGGCGTATACCAGGTGCACGATGCCGTCGTCGTCCACCGCGAGCTTCGGCGCGTCCGCATGGCCATCTGTCTCGTCGACGGTGCGAGGCGCGTCGAACGCGTCGCTCTGGCTGTCGAAAACCATGTAGTGGATATCGGCTGCCGTATCTTCGCCGACGGTCCATGCCAGATGTACTCGTCCGTTGTCATCCGCGGCGATACTCGGTGCGCGAGCGGGGAGGGCGTCGTTACCGGCGATATGCTTCGGTTCCGAGAAGGTGTGGCCGCCATCGCTGGAACGGCTGATCCGTAGCCTGCCTTCATACTCCGTCCAGGCCGCCCAGAGTCCACCGTCAGGCCCTTCCGCCAGATCCAGGCTGCCGTTATCCCAACGCCGGGCGGTCAGCCGCCCCTTGCCGGCTCCATTCTGCGTGTTGGAGAGGTTGACCGGCTCGCTGAACGTCTCGCCGCCGTCTCGTGATTGGGCGAAGAGGATCTCGCCACCGTGGGTGCCACCAGAAAAGATGATTTCCTGCCAGAGCACGTAGACGGTATCCGGCTCGTTGGCGGCCATGACCACGCGTGGGAGCCAGGAGAACGTATCGGCGCTGCGCGAGATATTGACCGGTGTATCCAGCTGTGGCTCTCCACTGCGATCGTAGCGCTGGAGAAATACATCCTGTCGTGTCTGATCGGCCCAGACGACCGCAGCCATGCCGTCCTCGTGCAGGGCCACCGAAGGGTCGTCCACGTAGCGGAAATCCGATTCGTTCATGCGCCAGGGGCCCATATGGGCCTCTCCGGTGGCCACTTCCCGGGCATCTCCCCAGACGATGCCGGCGTTTTCTTCAGAGCCTGCCATTGGCGACGACAGCGCAAGCGCCAGCACGGCGACAACTCGAGAAGTGGCCACCGCTCTTCCGCGAAGTGAAGAGGAAGGCGATTTCCGATGCTGGTTCTGATCCTCCTGCATCGTTGCTTACCCGGCATGTAGACAAGGAATTGGGTGCTGATCCAAGTGTAGCGTTGCCCTAAAGCGCGTTCCGGTCGAGTCAGTCGATTCGACTATTCTGTAGTTGTCATGGCTCGGACGATTGACGAATGAAAAAAATTCTATTGCTGGTGCTTTCGCACTTGCTGGTTGGGGTGGTGGGGTTCGCCATCGGCATCTACACGCTACCGATTCTGATCGCGCCACCTTCGCCGTCGGAGCAGGAACTGGAGGCTCGCAACGAGCAGGCTCTGTACACGGCAGAGTTCCGGCGTGATCTCGAGGGAAGCGACATGCTGCACTGGGGTGAGGGCACCGTGTCGATCGGGCGGCAAAGCATCACCTTCGTCGGCAAGCTTGCGCCGGGGCCGGACTACAAGCTCTACCTCTCGCCCGAGTTCGTCGAAACCGAGGAGGAATTCGAGCGCTTGAAGGATCGGATGGCGCGGGTTGGCGATGTCAGGACCTTCGAGAATTTCATCGTCGCCGTGCCCGAGTCGGTGGATGCGGAGAGCTATAACACCGTGATCGTATGGTGTGAGTCGTTTGCCCAGTTCATCACCGCTGCACGCTATCGATAAGGAAGAACATGACGATGCGCATCACGATACGCAGTGAAACCCCACGGGACATCGAGGCCATCGAAGCGCTGACCGCCCTGGCTTTCCTCGATGCTCCACATGCGAGCCATACCGAGCAGTTCATCATCAATGGATTACGCAAGGCGGGGCAGTTGTCGGTTTCACTGGTGGCCGAAGACCGTGATGGCATCGTTGGGCATGTCGCGCTATCGCCGGTAACCCTCTCGGATGGCAGTGTCGGGTGGTATGGCCTGGGCCCGATATCCGTCACGCCGGAGCGACAGGGGCAGGGGATTGGCTCCAGGCTCATGGAGCGGGTGCTGGCCATGTTGCGCGAGAAGGGGGCTTCAGGCTGCGTTCTGCTGGGGGACCCCAACTACTATTCCCGCTTTGGCTTCAAGGCCGAGCCTTCCCTCGTGCTGCCCCGCGTGCCCGCCGAGTATTTCCAGGCCATTGCGTTCCAGGGAGCCATACCCGCCGCTACTGTTTCCTTTCATGAGGCGTTCGATACCCAGGGCTGACAATCCATACGCTGTAGCTCCGGCACCACCGCCCTTAACGGTGAGCCGGTGTTCCAGTTCAACGAGGCGATCTCGTTGCAGATCGATTGCGAGACCCGGGAAGAGGTGGACCACTTCTGGGAGACGCTTTCCGAAGGTGGCGACGAGAGAGCCCAGCAGTGCGGCTGGCTCAAGGACAAATACGGCCTTTCATGGCAGGTGGTCCCCAGGGTGCTGATCGAGATGTCGAGTGATTCCGACTCGGGAAAATCGCAGCGGGTGTTCCAGGCGATGCTGGGGATGAAGAAAATCGAGATTGCCGAGCTGGAACGTGCCTATGGCGGATGAGTGATCGCCGGCGTTGACCGAATGAATGCGGGCCGCGCTCTTGCGCGGCCCGCTCCGTTGGCGGCTCAGGCGTCCGGATTCACGCAGTTGTCATAGAAGGTCACGGTGGCCGGCCAGTCGGAGAACAACCCGATGATGCCGACGTCACGCGCCAGGACATCGAGCGTGAGCAGCTTGTCGCCGTCGTTGCCGATCACATCGTCGGTGGTCTGGTAGTACCAGGCGCCATCCTGGCTCAGCGGTGCCGAGCGCTCGAACGTCCAGGTGATGATGTCGAGACCGGCGTCGCGGGCGTGTTCGGCGTAGACCGAGGGGACGATTCGGTTGCCGGTATCGCCGGCCTCGGCATTGGCGGCGAGCAGCATCCACATCGGCGGGGCAATGATGTTCACGCCCTGTTCCGCCAAGGCCTCCATGCTCGGCGACCAGGTGTCCGGGTTGGTGTGGTCGAAGCCTTCAGCGTCGTAACGGCCATCGAGATATACCGCTTGTTCGCCGAATTCGGGTTCGTTGGCTATCCAGTAGCGCACGTCGTCGAGATTGAACGACTGGGCGTAGACATTACGGGGTGGTACGTCGGCGGCCTTGTACTCGTCGATCATCTTCTGGGCGTAGTCTTCCTGGCTCAATCCGTCGAAAGGCATTGCCACGCTGGGTTCCTTGAGCTCCGGTGTCATCTTCACACCCAAGGCCTTGAATAGCTCGATGCTCTCGGCATGGGTCATCAGTGTGCCGCGAGAGGCGTAGAGGTCGGTGCGCCAGCCGGGAGTGCCGGCCAGATAGTCTTCGATGCTGCGCGCCTCGGTGTTGGCGCCTTCCATCTTGCCTTCGAGCGTCTGGAACTCGGCCACTGTGATGTCACTGGTGCAGCATTGAATGTCCGCCGCGTTCATCAGTTCGCCGGTCGCCGAGTCGAACTCCGGCGGCACGCTGCACTTCTGGGCCAGGTCCGTCTCCAGGATGTTGGTGGTGGCATGCAGGTCGCATTGCGAGTGCCGGCAGACGAGCTCCTGGTCGGCGGTAAAGGCCACATCACACTCCAGCACACCAGCCCCCATCTGGGCGCCGGCAATATAGGACTCGCGGGTGTGTTCGGGAAACTGCATCGCCGCGCCGCGATGACCGATCGAGAAATCCGTTCTGCGCCAGTTACGGTTGCTGGAAGCGCAGTGCAGTAGGTCAGTCTTGAGCTCACGCTCGCGTTGCGTGTCTTCGTCCATGTTCTGGACCAGATAGAACGGACGGGGCCCGAGGGTCACGGAATCGGCGGCGGGCATCGCGCCGTTTTGTGGGGCGGCCCATACCGGGGTCATGAACGCTAGCATCGAAAGCAAGCACAGGGGGAGAAAGATCGTGATGTTCTTTTTCATGGGGAGTCTCGCTGTTTTCTTCCTGAAAACCGGATGCGGGAACCCTGAGTATCACCGGTGGCGTGTTACAGGGTAGTGATATCGCGTTGATGGCCCCTAACAGGGTAGAAGCTTTCTTTCATCCCTGGCGTGACGTTTCCTGGCTACTGAAGCTGCTTGCCACTCGGTACGTTGAACTTGCGCCGGTGCGCGCCGGGGGTGATGCCCACCTGGCGCTTGAAAAGCCGCCGAAAGGAGGCCGGGTCCTCGTAGCCCACCTCCCAGGCAATCTCGTCAATCGAATGCTGCGTGCGCTCGAGCAGACACTTCGCCTCGTTCAGGCGTAATTCCTGCACATAATGAATCGGCGTGTGGCCGGTCGCCTTCTTGAACCGCCGCTTGAAACTGCGATCCGAGATTGCGCAGTGCGCGGCCATCTTTTCCACCGGCGAGGGACAACCCAGGTTCTGGGCGATCCAGTACTGAGCCCGTTCGATCGCCACATCACCGTGATCGAACGACGGGGCAAACACGGTGTACGGTGCCATGCCGTCGGTATGGAAATCGAACGCGAAGAACTTGGCTATGGCTTGCGACATCGCTGTTCCGAGATGCCGGGCGACCAGATAGAGCGCCAGGTCGTGCCAAGACGAGGCCGCGCCGGACATCACCAGCTCGTGGCGTTCGCCCTCGGTGATCAGCGCCTTGTCCAGGCGGAGAGCGACCGCCGGGAAATGGCGCCGGAAGGTGTCGGCATACGCCCAGTGCATGGTGGCCGTGCGACCGTCAAGCAGCCCCGTCTCGGCCAGCAGCAGGGTGCCGGAACACGCCGAACACAGCTCCGCCCCCGTGGCGTGCATCGCACCGAGCCAGTCCACCAATTCGGGATGACGGCCCGTGTGCCACTCGCCGTCCACCACCATGATCGACGGCACGATGATGATATCCGTATGTGCTACGTCATGGATGCTGCGCGGCTGCGGGAGCGTCAGCCCGCTGTTGAGCGATACGGGGGCATTGCCCGAGGCCACGATGTCCACCTCGAGCGGCGGATGCCGGCCCAGCGACTCGTCAAACCACCCCAGGGCCCCGAAGCAGTTGAAGACGTCATGCAGTCCTCCCAGGGTGCTGATCATGATGTCCGGCGTTGCGACCAGGCTGACGTGTTTGGCAGGCCATGAATCTCTCATATTTATAACATGTGGCAGATATGGACCGATTTTGCCACATCCTCCTCTCAAAGGGCCGCTTCCACTGCGCGATCCTGATCCTGGCCGTGAGCCAACACCGAAGAGGAGGGAGCAACATGAGTCTGAACCAAGCCAAGCACCAGCAGTTTATCGACCATGCCCTGGGCGATCTCAAGGGCGGCATGATGATGCTGATGACCTATCTGGGCGACCGGCTCGGCCTGTTTCGTGCGCTCGCCGAGCGGCCGATGGGCAGTCAGGAACTCGCCGACGCCACCCACCTGCAGGAGCGCTACGTACGCGAGTGGCTGTCCGCGATGGCCTGTGGTGGCTACGTCGAGTACCACGCGTCCAGCCAGCGTTTCACCCTGCCGCTGGAACACGCGCCGGTGCTGGTGGACAGCACTAGCCCAGTGTTCTTCGGCGGGCTATACCAGGAGATGTATGCGCTGTGGCAGGTTCTACCGCGCCTGATGGAGAAATTCCGCAACGGCGGAGGGTTGGCGATCGACGCCTATGGCCGCGAGTGGTGGGACGGCATGGAGCGGTTCACCGCCACCTGGTTCGAGAACTTCCTGCTGCAGGAATGGGTACCCAAGGCCGACGGCCTGAAAGCGCGCCTGGACAACGGTGCGCACGTCGCCGACATCGGCTGCGGCCGCGGCCAGGCCCTGGTGAAACTGGCCCAGGCCTTCCCGAAGATGACCGCCGTCGGCTACGACCTCTCCGACACCAACCTGGAAGGCGCCAAGCGCCTGGCGGAGAAAGCCGGCGTGACCGAGCGCGTCCGCTTTTGCAAGCACGACGTCCACGAGGGGCTGCCCGAGCCTTACGATATCGCGCTCACCTTCGATGCGGTGCACGATTTCAAGGACCCGCAGCGGGCCTTCGAGGCCATCCACGAGAGCCTCCACGATGGTGGCGCCTGGCTGCTGTTGGAGTTCCGCGTGGGCGATCGGCTGGAAGACAATATCGGCCCCATCGGCGCGATGTTCTACGCCTGGAGCGTGACCTATTGCATGACCACTTCACTGGGCATGCAGGGCGCCGGCTTGGGCACCTGTGGTCTGCCGGAATCGCGGGTCCGCGAACTGGCCGGCAAGGCCGGATTCGCCCGGGTCGAGGTCGTCCCGTTCGACAATCCCTTCAACAAGGTCTACGTGGCCGAAAAGACGGCGGCGTGACCCGAAGCGGAGGCGGGCCCCGCCTCCGCTAGGAGGCAGACCATGAGACATCGCAATCTTTCACCCAAGGCACTGGCGGCTCCAGTGGGCATGGCACTGGTCCTGGCAAGCGGTTTCCCCCTGGCCTCGGAGAGTACCGAGGAGCATGGCGACACGCCGCGCGAGGCGTTCCTCTATGTGGTCGCCATCGACACGGGCGATGGGAACAACCCGGACATGCTGGCCATCGTCGGCGCCGACCCGGACCGTGGGGACGAGTATGGCGAGATCATTGGGGTGGAGTCTCTCGCGCACGCGGGCGACAACGTCCACCATTGGGGCTACTCGCTGGATCAGGAGCGACTCCTCATCCCGGGATTGTTCTCCGATCGCTTCTACGTGTTCGACATCTCCGAAGACCCGCGGGACCCGCAACTCGTCCGGGAGGAGGAAGGCCTGCGGCCGGACAGCGGCTACGTCGCACCGCACACGGTGAGCCCGCTGCCCGGCGGCGTCGCATTGGTGTCGATGCTCGGCGCCGACACTCCCAGCACCGGCCCCGGCGGTCTGGTGCTGATCGACGACGAGACCGGCGGGTTTGTGCGTCACTTCGGTCCGGGCCCCGAGCGGGCGGCGGATGATACCGGCCCCGAGTTCATGTACGACATCGCCTACAACGCCGACCTCAACCGATTGGTCACCACCACCTGGGGATACCCCGGGGACGTGCTGGAGAATCCGTACGGACCGAGTGGCGACACCGTCTCCGTGTGGGACGTGGAGAAGGAGGAGGTCATTCAGGTCGTGCACCTCGGCGAGCAGAGTGGTGCCACGGAGGCGGACTGGTTTCACGCCCCGGACTCGCGCTATGGTTACACGGTAGGCACCTCCGGGAACGCCTGGCTGTGGGAGGACGAGGACGGCAACGGCCTGCTGGACTTCCACGTGGTGCTGAGCGACCTCGCCCTTCCCTGCGACATGACCCTCTCGCCCGATGACCGCTACCTCTACATCGCGAACTGGTTCGGCGACAACGTGCAGCAGTACGAGATTAGCGATCCCTACCAGCCGGAACTGGTGGGTGAGGCATCCGTGCCGCACCCGTGCATGATGCGCCTGAGCCCCGACGGGGAGCGGCTGTACGTCACCAACTCGGTGCTGAGCACGTTGGATGACGACCCGGAGTTCGGTCCCCGCAACGACGCCTACGGCATCTATCTGCTCGAGGTGGACGCCGAGCAGGGCGGGCTGTCGCACGTGACGGAGGACGGCAGTGCCTGGGCGGATTTCTCAAGCGTGCAGAAGGAGAATGGCATCGGCCCGGCCGGTCCGCACATGATCCTGTTCGATCCCGGCGTCCCAATCGAGGCAGGACACCACTGACTCGGTCCCGGTGCAAGGCGGGCCATGCCCGCCTTGCACCGGGGCAATCCGAAAGCTCGGCGCCGCTTTGCCGGCCTTACGACCGTTTTCAATGGCCCATCGATGGCGCTAGCGTTATAGCGGCGCCCGCTTCTCCCCCCGATACGCGCCAAAGCTGGATGGTCGAGGGGGTGGTCGGCATCCCCCTTACGCTAGCCAGGTCACGCACTCACCCGCTTGGTTTCCGCGGCGAAGGCGCTCAGTCCCAGCCAGGTCTGCATACTGGCCTTCAGTTTTCGGTCGCCGGTCAGCTTGAGCTTGCCGGTGTCGATGGCTTCCTGCACGGACATCAGACCCATCCAGATCGCGGTCATGCTACGCAGATCGCAGACCACGTACAGGTCGACATCATGGCCGGGGTCCTTCTTGCAGAGATCGATCGGGCCTTGCTCGGATGTGTTATTGACGACCAGCCACCACTTCGCCTGACCGCGTGTCACATCGTGGTACAGAAACTGTATCGTGACCCTGTCTCGTGGCAGTGGTGTGGGGTTCAGGTTGCGCCGCATGTCCCACATCAGTAGCGACGGGTCGAGATTCTTCATGGAGAGCTGCGACTCCAGCCAGCGCTGCCCCCAGCTTCCCATCGACATGATCACGGGGCGAAGTTCTTCACCGGCTTCGGTGAGCTCGTAGAGTGGCGTGCCGGTATCGGGGTCGGCTTGGCGTCTCACGACTCCCAGCGCTTCCAGTTCGCGTAGCCGTTTCGATAGCAAGGCGGGTGAGATGTGGGGTAATCCCCGGCGTAAGTCATTGAAACGGTGACTCCCGCACAGGAGTTCGCGCACCACCAGGATGGTCCAGCGGGTTCCCAGTACCTCGGAGGCCATGGCCACCGGGCAGAATTGCCCATATCCCCAATCAGCCATTGTATCTCCTCCCAAATCACTACCGGAATCGTTGCCGCGCCGGCATCACGGGAGAGGGATCTCATGCGCAGCGCGAGGGCGGTACAGATGGTGAATCCATGGCCATCGAACGGCGCTGCTACTGTTGACTATACCACTTCCCCCCACTGGCGAGACACCTGGTGCAGGGACGCATAGGCGAGGTGGTTGCCACTCGGGAAGGGGGGTACCAAGGACCATTGCATATCTCTAAATTGCTTCGAGAGGAGTCCTGACCATGAGAGCGAAAACGCTGGATGGCCTTGAGATTGACGTGAAACCGGATGTGCTCAACCGCTTGAAAATGCAGCTACAAGGACCGTTGTACACGCCAGGCGACGCGGGCTTTGAGGAATCACGTAGTTTGTGGAATGCCATGATCGATAGAAAGCCCGCCATTATCGTGCGCTGTCTCGGCACGGCCGACGTAATGGCGGGCGTGCGCTTTGCGCGCGAGCACAACCTGCTGCTGTGCATCAAGGGCGGGGGACATAACATCGCGGGCTTGGCCGCGGCCGATGGGGCGTTGATGCTCGACCTGTCGCTGATGCGTGGCGTATGGGTCGACCGCGAGAGCCGGGTTGCCCATGCGCAGGCCGGGTGCATCCTGGGTGATGTGGATCGCGAAACCCAAGTGCATGGGCTCGCCGCAGTTCTCGGTTTCGTGTCGACCACCGGCATTGCCGGCCTCACCTTGGGCGGTGGGTTCGGCTATCTGACGCGACGCTGGGGGTGGACCGTGGACAACGTGACAGGGATGGATGTGGTGACCGCGGACGGCCGGCTGGTACATGCAAGCCACGACGAGCATGCGGATCTGTTCTGGGGCTTGCGTGGCGGTGGTGGCAACTTCGGGGTCGTGACCGGCTTCGATTACCGGCTCCATGACGTTGGCCCGGAAGTCGTCGGCGGCCTCGTGGCCTGGCCGGCGAGCGAGGCGCCCGAGGTGCTCGAGCTGTACCGGACGCTCGCCGAGCAGGCGCCGCCTGAACTCACCCTGGTGGCAATCATGCGCAAAGCGCCTCCCGCGCCTTGGCTGCCGCTGGAACGGCATGGTACGCCGATCGTGGCACTGCTCGCCTGTTACAGTGGCGATCCGGATGAGGGCGAGAAGGTGGTGGCGCCGATCAAGTCGTTCGGCAAGCCCATCGGCGATGTACTCGTGCGGCGGCCCTACGCGCAGATGCAGACGCTACTCGATGCGACGCAGCCCAAGGGGCGGCGTTACTACTGGAAAAGCGAGTACCTATCGAGTATCGAACCGGCCTTCTGTGAAAAGGCAATCGAGCACGCGGCAAGCGTTCGTTCGCCCCATTCGTCGGTGATCCTGTTCCAGATCGGTGGTGCCTTGCATCGACTCGATCACGATCACTCGCCCGTTGGCAACCGCGATGCACGCTATGTGTTTAACGTGGCGGGTTCATGGGAGCAGCCGGACGACGATCAGGCGAACATCGAATGGGCGCGCAACGCGTGGCACGACATGAAGTCGTTCTCCACCGGCGGGACCTACATCAACTTCCTGACCGAGGACGAAGGCGCGGAGCGCGTCGAGGCAGCGCTTGGCTCGGCACTCCAGCGGCTCGGCAAGATCAAGTCTCGCTGGGATCCGCAGAACGTGTTTCGCATCAATCGCAATGTCAAACCCGAACAAGTGAGTCGGGCTTCGCAGATTGCCTCTTGAGCCTGGGCGCGATCATGCAGTGTTGACACATGGCACTGAACCAGTGGAAGCGATCAATAGCGGAGGGGGGATGTCCAAGTTCGCGGTCGCCTTGGCGTGTGGAGTCCTGATGATGGTCGGCTCCTCGGCGGTGAGCGCGGCCACTCGGTACCCCAGTAACCCCTGGCTTACCGAGCATGCCGTCTTCGTCTCCCATGAGGGCATTGCCCGAATCGATCGCCGTAGCGGTAAGACGGTATGGACGGCGCTGACGGGAGAGCAGACATTCGAACCGGTCATTGCGGCCGGTTGGCTGCTCGCCGGCACCAGCTCCGGACTCGTGGCGTTGTCACCACACAGTGGTGAGGTGATCTGGCGGCGGTTCACCGACGAAGTCGTGTTCTCGCCGAGCGTGGCCGACAGCCTGGCCTTCATTGCCGGACGGGACGGGCGCCTGCGCGCTCTCGACCTGCCGAGCGGAGAGATACGATGGACACGCCAGTTCGACGGCTGGGTCTATCCGCCAGCCGTGCAGGGCGGCGTTCTCATCACCGGAGGGCAGGGTGCCAGACTGTGGGCCCTGGACCCGGCGACCGGGACCAGCGTATGGGAGCGAGCCCTTCGACAGGAGCTCGTTTATCGGCCCATCGCCGGCAAGATGCTGGTGTACGTAACGACCTTCGCCGGTGAATTGCTAGCCTTGAACCCTACCGACGGCAGCATCCGCTGGCGTTATCACGATGACGGGGTGAGCACCAGCCCGGCGGTGGATGACCGCTTCATCTATCTAGGGCGGTTCGACGGCGTTCTGCAGGTTCTCGATCAGGCGACGGGTGAGTTGCGATACCGGCAGCGATTGGGTCAGGGGCCGCTACGCCCACCTCATGTGGGCGATGGCAGGATCGCAGTGGCCGACAGGGAGCGTCTTGTCACCGTACTGGACACCGAGAATTTCGAGATCGCATGGCAGGGCAGGTTGTCGACCCCGTTGCTGGCCAGTCCCTGGTTCGAGCACGACGAAGTCGCCATCGCCGGTCCCGGGTATCGCCGGGATACCTTTGTCCTTTCGCAAGACCCGGGGAGCCGCTGACTCGCAGGAGATTGCAGATATACCTCCACGTCGGCATCTCGTATGTCGAGAAAGAGTGTAAGGTTGCGGCGATTCCCGCAACTAAAACAATCAGGCATGAAAACCGTCAACGACACGCAAGGAGGAGATAACCATGAAAACAACAACGCTCCTAGGGTCTATCGGTATCGGGCTCATGACGACAAGTCTGGTGGCATGGGCCCAGCCGCCCTTTGGTGGCGAGGAAGATGTCACTTACGCCGAAGCATTGTGGGAAACCATGAAAGACAGCAACCTGGTGGGCGAAAAGCGCACCATGTCGGCCCCTTACACAGGGCAGCATCCGCATGGCGCCATTCTCGACACCATAGATGGGGAGATCTCAGTAGAAGGCACCACTGGACCGGTGATCGTCAAGCGCAACTATGGCGGTGACGGCGTATCCATGGAAGCCGTCTGGAACGATCCCGATCAGTACCTGGTAGCCGTGACCATCATGTTCCAACGCGAAGGTTATGACCCGGACAACAATGACTGGTTCTGGGCCAAGTATCTGCCGGACGGCAGTCTTGACACGAACCCGGAGGGCAGGCCATTGGCCGGAAGAGTCGCCAAGGGAATGGAGCAGGGATGTATTGCCTGTCACTCCACTGCTTCGGGCGACGATCTGGTGTTCGGTCACGACCGCTTCCAATGACCCAGCGATAGCACGGGCGCCACGGTGGCGCCCGTTTTTTTCGGGGGCTGCCCTCTAAGCGGTCATATCCCGCTTAATCTTCCTGATATACCCCGAAGTTGGTCAACCCCTGATCGGCGAGGTGCAGGGCTTGCATATGACTCATCACGCCTTGTTGGCAGTAGAGCAGGTACTGTCTGTCGCCGGGTAGCGACCTGGCCTTGTCCTGGAGTTCGTAGAAGGGAATTTCCAGGAGTTCGACATTGGCCACCTCCAGCGGGGTGGCATCGCGCTCATCGGGATGGCGAATGTCGATCACGCTGCAGTTTTCCTGGGCCGCCAGGGCTTGCGGCGAGTCGATGACCTTGACCTCGTCGAGTGTTGGCAGGCTTCTCTTCGGCAAATCGTCGACACGGGAGACGTCGGCGCTGTCGACTGCGCGGTCTAGCACCGCGAAATCGAACTCGGCTTCCGCGGCTTCCACGTCGTCGCGGCGTGCCTGGGTGTTGGGGCGCTTGGAAATCACTCCGCAGTATTCGGGCATGTTTTCGGCGAAATGTGCGGTGTCGATATGCCGGGCTTCATTGATGATGTCCTGCTTGTCGGTGGCGACCAGCGGACGCAGCACCGGACGTTTGGCCACGTCGTCGATCAGGCCCAGGTTGGTCAGGCTCTGGCTCGAGACCTGAGCGATGGCGTCGCCGGTGACCAGGGCCGGAATCCGTCCTTTGGCGGCGACTCTGCTTGCCGCACGCAACATCATGCGCTTGAGTACCACGCCCATCAGGCCATCGGGGATCTTGGTGAGGATTTCGTTGACGACGCCGTCGAAGGGCACGGAGATGAAATTGACCCGGTGCGAGGCGCTGTAGCGCTGCCACAGGTGGTAGGTGACCTCGCGTACGCCGGCTTCGTGAGCTGGCCCTCCCAGGTTGAAGAACAGGAAGTGGGTCTTGAGGCCGCGGCGAATCATGCGGTAGGCCGCGACCGAAGAATCGAAGCCGCCGGAAACCAACGCCAGTACGGCACCTTGCGTGCCCAGCGGATAGCCGCCGAGCCCCGGGCGACGCTGCGTGATCAGGGTCAGCCGACTGCCCTTGAGTTCGAGGGCGACCACCACGTCGGGGTGCTTCAGGTCGACGCGGGCGTGGGGAGCGTCGCGCAGCAAGACGCTACCCAGGTAGCGCTCCAGGTCTTCGGAGTTGAAGTCATGCTGACCGCGACGTTTGACCCGTACGCAGAAGCGCTTGTTTTCGATCTGCGGCAGCCACATCGGCAGCAGCCGCTCGGCCGTTTGTGCGAAGGACTGGAACTGGCAGTCCTCGACGGTCAGCACTTCATGGATGCCGGAGGTGCGTGTCATCACGTCTTCGAGGGTAGCCAGGGTATCCGCGGGCAGGTCGGCGCTGGGAGTGACATAGAGGGCGTCCCAGCCGCCGCCGACACGCACGCCGCTGTCGTAGCGGCGCAGGGTGTTGCGGATATTGGTACGCAAGCCGCGCACCATCTGCTGGCGTACGGTGCGAGATTTGATGGTGATTTCCGGGAAAAGCTTGATCAAATACTTCATTGAGGTTAAAAACATTTAAAAACAATTGGTTATTATAATAGCAACGCCCATCGATCAGAACAATCGATGGGCGTTGTTTGTCGTATCGTCAACGCTCAGGCACAGGCGGATGGCTTCGCCGCCTGGCGACGGAAACGGTGCGGGGGGCCGATGAATCACAAATGCCGGCTGAAGTGGCCGTGCTCGACGCCGCTCATCAAGCGGTTGAATTCGCGTCCGCTCATGTGCACCAGGGTTTCGTGGTCGCCGGCTTCGAAATAGATGTCCGGTTGGTTGCGCAGTTCGTCGTCGACGAACACCTGCAAGCCATATGCCTGGCCCAGTGGTGTCAAGGCGCCGGGATCGCAGTCATCGAAGCTGCGCTTGACCTCGTCTTCCGAGGCGAGCCCGATACGTTCGTGGAGCATGCTCGACAGCCTGTCCAAATCCGCTTCGCAGGTGCTGGGTAGCACTGCGACGCGGTAGCCGGATTCACCATTGAGCAGTACCGCCTTGGCCAGGTGGTTACCGGCAATGTGCGTCAATTCGGCAATGCGGTTGGCTGTCACTTCGCGGGGATGCTTGATCTCCTCATAGTCGATGTCTTGCGACCTGAGGTATTCCCGCATCGTCATTGCCATGGCCATGACACGTCCTCCTGCGGCCCGAGTGGCCGATATGGTCTCAAACGAGGCATCCATGCGGCACTTCTCCCTCGTCTCATAAGAATAGCTGGAGTGCGTGACCTATGCCGCTCGTCACGCTATGGCTTGCGTGGATTATCGTCCCGCGAGCTGAGTGGCAGGGAGAGGGGGCTGGCATAGACTATGCCGGCCTGGTTGCAGGTACGGCCGCAGGATGGGCTCCATGCCTTTGAGCACCTGTACCGGCAGGGCCGAGGTGAAGCGGAAGTTGTCCGACTGGCTGCCCGCCACATAGGCGGTCAGCGTGCCGAAGTGGTCCTCGCCCAGGTAGAACACGAAGGTGGCGGTGCGATTGCGTGCCCGGGAATCGATGACATGACCGGAACGAGTGACGGTCTCGATGCGGTTGTCACCGGTACCGGTCTTGCCGCCCAGCGTCAGCGGGGTGCCGTCTTCCAGCGTGAAGCTGCCTTGCAGGCGTCGCGCGGTGCCACCATCGACGACTTGCGACAGGGCGTCGCGCAGTACCTGGGCGACTTCCGGTGCCATTGCCCGGCTGCCGCGTGGGACGTCATGGACGAAACGGGTATCGTAGGGCGTGTCCTCCGCGAAGTGCAGGCTGTCGATGCGCAGCGTGGGCAGGCGTATGCCGTCGTTCAGGATGATGCCCATCAATTCGGCCAGGGCGGCCGGCCGGTCGCCGGAACTGCCGACGGCGGTCGCCAGCGACGGGACCAGATGCTCGAAGGGATAGCCCAGGCGTTCCCAGCGCTGCTGGATATCGAGGAAGGCCTCGACCTCGAGCATGGTGCGGATGCGCACATCCCGGGCACTGCGGTGGCGAGTCCGGAACAGCCAGCCGTAGACCTCCTGGCGCTCGTCCAGGCTGGCGTTGGCGGCTTCCTGGAAGTCCGCCTCGGGGTGCTCCAGCAGATAGCCGAGCAGCCATAGCTCCAGCGGGTGCACACGGGCAATATAGCCTTGATCGGAAAGGTCGAAGGCACCTGGCCCATAGCTTCGGTAGAGCTCGTCGATGCGCTTGTCGCCGAGACGTTCCTGAGGCAATCGCTGTCTGAGGAAGGTGGCGAATTCCTCACGGTCGGCATCCGGCATCAGGTAGCGATGCACGGCGGCGAGACGCACTTGGGTGGTGCGCAAGCCATCGAGGAAGATAGCGAGACGTTCCGAATTGTCCTTGTCCTGATACTTGCGCCAGAAGCGCAGTAGAAACACGCGCCCTTCACGATCGGCGAAGCGGCGCAGGTATTCCATGCGACGCGGGTCCTGGTCGTCCTCGAGCAATTGGGCGCGGTTGACATTCTGGTAAGTACTGTAGCGCACCAGATCACGCAGCAGTCGCACGAAGGGCAGGTTGATCGATTCGCGCAGGGCTTCGTTCAAGGTTGGATGACGGCCGTTGTCCTCGCGGCGGAAGTTGCTGAAGGTGTGTCGCCCACCGCCGGTGAAGAAGGCCTCGTGAGGGCTTGCCGAGTAGCGGCGCTCCATGGCGGCCTCGAGCAGCGTCGTCAGGGGGATGTCCGGGGTGGTGATCAGGGTGTCCAGCACCCAGCGGCTCAGCGTGTCCTGGCGGTCGACCGCGATCTGGCGTAGGTCCTCGACCGGCTTGGCGGCATAGCGCTGGTGCAGTTCGGCGATCACTTCCAGGTAGGTGGCGAGCACCCGCAGTTTGGCGGTCGAGCCGAGTTCCAGCTTGCTGCCTTCGTTGATATCGAAGGGCTGGCCGGTGTTGTCGGTCTGGACCCGGACACGAAAGCCGTCGTCACTACGCTCGAGCAGGGTGAAGCTATAGCGTACCTCGTGGGTCTTTTCCGGGGACAGCAGCCGTTCGCCGAACAGGCCGATCTCGTCGGCGAAGTCGGGATCGGCGAGGCGCTGCAGGTAGTCGGTCACCTGCTGTTGCAGCTCGCCGTTCAGGGTAGTGCTGGCGCTGAGGTCGAGGCGGTCGAGGTCGTAGAACGACAACCCGAGAAGGCTGCCGAGTCGGCTGCGAGCCGTCTGCACGCCCTTGCTGCTGTCAATCCTTGTCAGCGCCGGGTCCTGAGCGAAATGACGAAACGTCAGTGTTTGCTCCAGGGCGGCATCGCGTAGCGCGGGATCGATCACTTCTGCCTGAGCCAGTAGGCGCAAGTAGCTGTCGGTGAGCCGTCCCAGTGCCTGACGGCCGCTCGACAAGTAATAGGAGGGACGGCGCTGGGCAATCATCAGGGACACCACCTGACGCAGTGCGAGCCCTTGTTCCGCCAGTGAACTGTTGCGATTGAACGCCGGTTCCAGCAGCTGGTTGACGGTGTCGAAGTCGGAACCAAACCAGACCCACAACCCGTCGCCGATACCATGCACTTCGCCGTAGCCGGGAGCTGCCGACAGGGGGACCGAGTTGAGGTAGTCGAGTGCCACGTCCCGGCGCGCCTGCAGGGTCTCGGGACCTTGCCGGTAGCTACGCACGCTGGCCGACACCATCTGGCGCAGTTTTTCCATCGCCGACACGGTCAGCCCGTGAGGTGAGTGGCGGTATTTTTCCACTTGGGTGGCCAGGGTGCTGCCGCCGGCGGCTTGCTCTTGCACATCCAGTGCCTTGCCGACCTGGGTCATGGCGGCCTTGGCGAAGCGAGGCCAGTCCACCGCAGGGTTGGTGAACGGGTGGGTATCGTCGAGCAGTTCGCGATTCTCGATGAACAGCAAGGCTTGCAGCACCAGCGGTGGAATCGCGTCGAAGTGCGGATAGTGACGCTGTGGGTGGTGGAAGCGATAGAGCGGCTCGCCGCGACATTCGCTGATGGTCAGCCCGGCTCGGGTCTTCTCCGGATAGGGGGGGAAGAAGCCACGCTGGGTATAGTCGAGCAAGGCAGGAGAAAAGCGCGCCTGGCGCTCGACGATGAAGTCGTGGCGTGACAGACGCTCCTGCAAGGCGGGAAGTTGCGTATAGCCAAGGCGGGTGTCGAAGGGACCGTGCTTGGGGAAGATGAGGCTGTTGCTGGGACCGGGTCCGACACTGAATGTCAGTGTGTCGGCGTAGCGCGAAAACTCATGGGCCTGCAGGCGTGACGTACGCGCCTCGGCAACCAGCAGTGTCGCCATGATGGCCGACAGCGATGCCAGCAGCCATAACGTCAAGGCACGCAGGCGAAGACGCGATTTCGTTTCGGGAAGCGTAGGCAAAGGCTGTCGCAGTATCTCCTGGTGGGAGAGATCGGGCGCCCTACGCGCTGAAGAATACTCGAATGCGCCCATACGCCACCCTCCAGCGCGGCTCCCACCATGACTCTCTAATTAAAGAGTAGCCGGGTGAGGCGGAAAGGGTGAGGGGGCCAGAATAATTTCTTTCCACGGTTTCTTTACACGCTCGGGTGACTTTCCCGCCCTGCCACTTGTTCGATCCAGTCATTGAGATTGTAGTAGTTGGTGACACGAGCCACCTTGCCATGACGGATGTCGAAGAAGGCGCCGGCAGGCAGTTCATAGGTCTGTCCCGCGGCCGGGGGCAGGCCCTCGTCGGTGGCCAGGTATTCACCGTGGACCACGAACTCAGCGGCACCGCGGCTGCCATCGGCGTTGACCATGATCACCATGTCGCTCAGCCGCTCCCGGTAGCAGTGGTTCATATGGGCCATGAAGTCGGCGAAGGCGGCCTTGCCGATCTGGCGTTCGCCCTGGTTGATGTCGTGGACCACTTCGTCATCGAGCAGGGCGAGGAACGTGTCCATGTCACCGGCATTGAAGGCCGTGTAATAAGCTTGGATCAGGTCATGGGAGGTCATCGCAGTATCGCCTTCCTTTATCATGGGTTGGACTCATGGTAGGACAAATCCGGCGAGGCAGGCTTGCCCCGTTGCGGCGTCGGAATCCTCCATGGCGTCCGTCGACCCTTTATCTCTTTTGACTCGGCTACGCTGGTACGGGAATTCTCGCAAAACCATCGAGCGATGGTACCCACAATCCTCTCTAGGCATAATCTCTGGATCGAGGAGCCCTATTTCCCGCCACAGTGGAAGGGACGGGGCAAGGCAGGGATGACATGGCATGGCAGAGCTTCAGGCGGGACGTGGTGGCCTACTTCTGACGACCCTGAGGGCTCGGCCCCACTTGCCAACCGGAGGAGGGCGAATCGAGGCCATCGATCTGGCCCGGGGGATTGCCATTGCCTTGATGATCCTGAGCCATGGCGTATCCGGCCTGCTGGGCATTCGCCAGGTTCCCGACTGGGGCATGGTGCCGATTCATCTGATCACCAAGTTCTCGTCATCGTTGTTCATCATGGTGTTCGGCATCGCCCTGGCAGTGGCCTTCCTGCCCTATACCGAGACGGAGGGCTGGCCTCGGCGACGGCGGAAACTGCTGCTGCGGGCGCTGGTGGTGTTGTTCTGGTACAAGCTGTTGACCATCGTCGAGATGCTGCCGGTCTACGAGCCCCAGGATATCGTCGATACGCTGCTGTATCGGCGTTTCCCGATCTGGGTGGAGATCCTCGGTTTCTACGCCATCGCCTTGCTGTGGGTGCCATTCGTTCTGCCGCTGTGGAAGCGTGCCCCACTGTGGCTGCGTCTGGCCAGCCCACTATTGATGGCGTTGGTGGCCTACCTGGTGGGCCGTTATGGCCCTTTCGGCGACAATGAACCGCTGCAGGCGATCCTGATCGAGCATGAAGACCACTACACCTGGGGCCAGTTGAGCCGCGGGCCGCTGGTGCTGGTGGGCTTGCTGATCGGTGAGTGGGTCTTGCGTTGCTATCGACAGCCCGAGGCGCGACAGCGGTTGGTCGCGTGGCTGGCGTTCGCTGGTGGCGCCTCGCTATTGGTCTTCCTGGTCCTGGCGTTGCCCTCTCTCGAGGAGCAACTGGAGGCGGTGGCGAGTAATGTCGGCAAACATCCGCCGGCGCCGATGTTCATGCTGTTCAGTGTCGGTGGGGCGCTGCTGATATTGGCCACGGTGCTGCTTGGCGGCGAACGCCTGGCGGCCTGGCTGCGTCCGGTCACCCTGGTCGGGTCGGATGCGCTCAAGGCATTCGTCTTCCATATCGTGGTGATCTTTCTGGTCATGCGCTACTTGCTTGGATATTGGCAGGTCTTCAGCTACCCGCAGGTACTGGGATTCAGCCTGGCATTGATCCTGGCCACGGGGCTGTGGGTCGGGCTGACCGCTTGGATACGGGTTCGTTCATGATGGCGAGGCCATGGCGCGTGGCGGCGCTGGTGGTGGGGTTGATCCTGCCCATGGTGGCCACTGCCACGTCTTCGCCGTCTTCCCCAGGGTGGCGTGAAGCCCTGCGTCAGCGCTTGGAGGCGTTGGCAGCCGATCATCCCGGGGAACTGGGCGTTTACGTCAAGGATATGCACAGCGGCGAGACGCTGTCCTTTCGCGGCGACGAGGTGTGGTACCTGGCGTCATTGATCAAGGTACCAGTGGCCATCGCGGTACTGCGCGAGGTCGAGCGGGGAGAACTGGCGCTGGATTCGACGCTGCGCCTGGAAGTGGCCGACTATGTGGATGGCGCCGGCGATACCAACTGGCAGCCACCGGGAAGCGAGTTGCGCATCGACTTTCTGCTCGAGCAGATGCTGACCGCCAGCGACAACACCGCTGCCGACATGCTGATGCGCCATGTCGGCCTCGTGGAGATCAACCGCCTTGTCCAGGCGCTGGTGCCGGAAGGCCTCGGCCCCATTTCCACGCTGATCGATGTGCGCCACCACGTCTACCGCCATCTGCACCCTCGTGCCTTCGAGCTCGACGGCATGGATTTCATCACCTTGCAGAAGGCCGCCGATGATCGGCAGCGGGTGGAGACCTTCCGCGAATTGTTGGGACTCCGCCGGGAGGAGTTGCAAATCGAGGATCTGGATAGTGCCTTCGCCGCCTACTATACCTCGCATCTCAATGCCGGCTGGTTGAGTGCCTACGGCCGGCTGCTCGAGGCGCTGGTCGAAGGGCGGGCATTATCGGCCGACGCCACGGCTTATCTTCTCGCGACGATGCGCCGAACCACCACCGGCGAGGCGCGGCTAAAGGCGGGGCTGCCATCCGATGTGGGGCTGGCGCACAAGACAGGGACACAACATCGTCGTGCCTGCGATGCCGGCATCGCCGAGCGGGGACGAGGAGCCGCCGCGCGCCGGGTGATCATCGTGGCCTGTGCCCGCGGCAGCCTGTCGACGCCGCAATCGGAAGCGTTACTGGCAGCGGTGGGGGCCGCGGTCGCCGCTTCCGGGGTGCTGGAGCCAGATCTTCGTTGATGTCTGCTACACAAGAACCGGTCGAGCATTTTCCAAGGAGGGAGAAGTGAAAGGGATTCGCGATACATCACCAGCCAGTCAGAGGTGGGACGTGTGGATAGGGTCATTGCTGGCCATGGGGTTCGCTGCCTATCTGGGCATGGCGGCCTATCAGGCATTCAAGCCGCTGCCACCGGGATTGAGCGTGGCCACCCCGTTACGCGAGGCCGGCGATATCGCCTTTCTCGTCGACGGAACCTACCGCGACGACACGGGGGCGCGCCGATTCGACCAGGCAATCTTCGATGAAGTCCTGGCGCTGGTCGGACAGGCCGAACGCCTGGTGGTGATCGACATGTTTTTGTTCAATGACTTCGCTGGCGCCGCGGAGGGCGACGATTTTCGGCCGCTTTCCGGGGAACTCGCCGGGGCGTTGATCCGCCGCAAGCAGGAGCGCCCCGATCTGACCGCGGTGGTCATCAGCGATCCGCTCAATACTCTCTACGGCGGTCTCGAGCTCGAGCATTTCCAGGCGCTTCGCGAGGCCGGGGTGAGCGTGATCCTGACCGATCTGACCCAGCAGCGGGCGTCCAACCCGGCCTGGTCGGGGCTTTGGCACCTGTGTTGCCGCTGGTTGGGCAATAACAGCAATGGCGGCTGGCTGCCCAATGCGCTGGGGCCGGGCAAGGTCACGCTGCGAAGTTATCTGAACCTGTTGAATTTCAATGCCAACCACCGCAAGACGCTGGTGGTGGACCACGGGAAAAGGTGGGTAGGACTTGTCACTTCCGCCAATCCACATGATGCGAGCAGCCGGCATGGCAATGTGGCGCTGCGTTTCGCGGGGCCGACGGCGTTGGATCTGTTGGGCACCGAGCGTGCCGTGGCGGCCATGTCCGGCGCCGGCATCGACTTTCCCCAACCCGATGCCATGCCGGGCATGGTGGCGCCGGCCAGCGACGAGGAACGAGCGCTCCTGCAGGTCCTGACGGAAAGCAAGATCCGCGATGCATTGCTGGCGGCCGTGGCGAGCACGAAGGCGGGAGACCGCCTGGACATCGCGGTGTTCTATTTCGCCCATCGGCCACTGGTAGAGGCCGTGATGGCAGCGCACCGGCGCGGGGTCTCGATCCGGCTCCTGCTCGACCCAAACAAGGATGCTTTCGGGCTGGAGAAAAACGGCATTCCCAACCGACAAGTCGCCCACGAACTGCATCAGGCCGGTATCCCGGTACGCTGGTGCGATACCCAGGGCGAGCAGTGCCATAGCAAGCTGTTGCTGAAAACCGCCGCCAGCGGCGAGTCGGAGCTGATCCT
Source organism: Litchfieldella rifensis (assembly GCF_042646605.1). Taxonomy (NCBI): domain Bacteria; kingdom Pseudomonadati; phylum Pseudomonadota; class Gammaproteobacteria; order Oceanospirillales; family Halomonadaceae; genus Litchfieldella; species Litchfieldella rifensis. The sequence goes on from NZ_JBHRUG010000031.1 coordinate 34,593, forward strand.
CGGCTCAGCCAATTATACGCGCCGCAACCTGGACGATCTCAATCTGGAAACCAGCGTGCGCCTGCTCGCCGATCGTCGCCACTCGGCTATCGAGGATGCCGGGCGCTTTTTCGAAGGTCACTGGCACAATCGCGACAGACGGCATTCCAGCGTGGATTACGCGGTGTTTGCCGACGACTCGCGCCTGCGCTACTGGCAGTATCGGATCATGGAAGCCTCAGGCCTCTCTACGTTTTGAGGCGACGTTCTGAGCGGCGCTCGTCCCGTGGCGCTCTCGACTACGCTTACGGTGAGTCGGTTACGCTTATTGGTGAGTCGTGGGAGGAGGACCAACGATGAACGAAGAAACCTTCAACCTCAGTATCCGCAAGTTCCTGAAGCAGGTCGGTGTCAGTTCTCAGCGCGAAATCGAGCAAGCCGTGGACAGGGCCATCGACGAGGGGGACATCGATGGGACGGAGTCTTTTCCCGCGGTGATGACCCTGGAAGTCGAGGGACTCAACCTGCGGGTCGAGTTCGACGGTGAAATCCGGCTCGAATAGCGATCGCTGCCGTGCATTCTCGGGCCATGGCAGCAACAGCGTGGCTTGATCGCGGTACGGGAGGTCGTGATGAAAGGCATTGCTTCTTTGGCGATGGTGCTGATGGTCGGTGGGCTGTTGGCCATGCCCGAAAACTCGCAAGCGGACTCGTGGGGTGAGCTCGAGATCACCGAATGGCGCGTACCCTGGAAGGCGTCGCGCCCGCGGGATCCATGGGTCTCGAGCCCGGAGCGGGTCTGGTTCGTTGGCCAGCAGGGCGACTATGTGGCGGCTCTCGATCCCGGCAGCGGTGACTTCCAGCGCTATGACCTCGAGACGGGGACCGGCCCGCATACCGTCATCGCCGATCACCGTGGTGTCTGGTATGCCGGTAACCGTGCGCAGCATATCGGGCGATTGGATCCCAGTAGCGAAGAGATCGAAAAGATCATGCTACCGGCGCCCGGGGATGCGCACAGCATGGATTTTACCCGACAGGGCGATATCTGGTTTACCCTGCCCAGAGCCAACCAGCTTGGCTTTCTGGACGCCGGCAACCGGCAGGTGACCCTATACGATGTGCCCACCCGGGGCGCGTATCCCTATGCGATGATCGTGGGTACCGACGATCGTCCCTGGTCAGCCCTGCTGGGTACCCACAAGCTGGCGACAGTGACCCGCGGAAAGATCGAGGAGATCGAGCTGCCACGTGCCGAGGCGCGCCCCAGGCGTCTGGCGGTGACCTCGGATGGTAGCGTCTGGTACGTGGATTATGCCGGTGGTTACCTGGGACGCTACGATCCCGACAACGGGGAGGTCGATGAGTGGCGGGCACCGGCGGCTGCCGATTCCAAGCCGTATGCGATGGCCGCGGACGATCGAGGGCGGCCGTGGTTCGTGGAAACCGGGGTGCAACCCAACCGCTTCGTGGGCTTCGACCCCGAGACCGAGACCTTCAGCGAGCCAGTCGACATCCCCAGTGGGGGAGGCACGGTACGCCACATGGTCTTCGATGCCGAGAGCCGGAGCTTCTGGTTCGGCACCGATGCCAATACCATTGGGCGGGCGCGTCTGGCCGAGTAAACTTTAGCCAGGCGGAGTCACTCCGGGTCCAGCAGTCGCGGCCCCGGCCCCTCTTCGGACAGCTCGTCCCAGGGGTTGCGCAGCGGGCAGTCGTCCAGCGACAGGCAGCCGCAGCCGATACAACCGCTGAGCTGGTCGCGTAGCTTGGTCAACCGGGCGATCCGGTCATCCAGTTCCGCCTTCCACTGGGCCGATAGCTGGCTCCAGTCATCGGTGGTCGGGGTGCGCTCGTCAGGCAGCGTGCGCAGTGCCTCGCGGATCGAGGCCAGGGGGATACCGGTGCGCTGTGCGACCTTGATGACGGCCACACGACGCAGTACATCGCGGGGATAGCGTCGTTGATTGCCGGCATTGCGGCGACTCTTGATCAACCCCTTGGCCTCGTAGAAGTGAATCGCCGATACGGCGAGGCCACTGCGCTTTGCCACTTCGCCTACACTGAGCTCCTTATGGAGACAACTTGGTGCAACTCTAGCCATCTTCGTACCTTCACTTGACCTCAACTTAACCTTAGGTTTTACGCTAAGGATCTTCGTTGAACAACCTTCAGGGATCAAGAAGCGATGACCAGCAATCTCGAAGCTCCCCTCCGACGCGCCGAGCGCGACACCGGGCGGGAGGTGGCGCCACCGATCGTGTCGGTGGAGAACCTTTCCAAGACCTATGCCTCCGGCTTTCATGCGCTCAAGGATGTCGACCTGGAGATCCGCCGCGGCGAGATCTTTGCGCTGCTGGGTCCCAACGGTGCCGGCAAGACGACCCTGATCAGCATCATCTGTGGATTGGTCAACGCCAGTCAGGGGCGGGTGCTGGCGGATGGCTTCGATATCGTGCGCGACTATCGGGAAGCGCGCTCGCGTATCGGCCTGGTGCCTCAGGAATTGACCAACGAGGCCTTCGAAACCGTATGGGCAACCGTCAGTTTCAGCCGCGGCCTGTTCGGCAAGCCACCCAATCCCGACCATATCGAGCGAGTGCTCAAGTCGTTGGCACTGTGGGACAAGCGCAACAATAAGCTGATCACGCTTTCGGGCGGCATGAAACGTCGCGTGCTGATCGCCAAGGCCCTGTCCCATGAACCCCGGATCCTGTTTCTCGACGAGCCCACCGCCGGCGTGGATGTGGAGCTGCGGCGCGAGATGTGGGAGGTGGTGCGGGGCCTGCGCGACAGTGGCGTGACCATCATCCTCACCACCCACTATATCGAAGAGGCGGAGGAGATGGCCGACCGCATCGGGGTGATCAGCAAGGGCGAGATCATTCTGGTGGAAGAGAAACAGGAACTGATGCGCAAGCTCGGCAGCAAGCAGTTGACGCTGCACCTTCAGCAGCCACTCGAGACGATACCCGAGTCGCTGGCAGCCTACGACCTGGAGCTGGCGGCCGACGGCAAGGAGTTGATCTATCACTATGATGCCAGCCGCGTCGTCGACTGCGAGGGTGGTGACGATGCGTCGGGGATCACCGCCTTGCTGGGTGATCTCGATGCGGCGGGCATTCGCTTCAAGGACCTCCACACCAAGCAGAGCTCGCTGGAGGAAATCTTCGTCAGTCTGGTGAGGGAGCGCCAATGAATCTCTATTCGGTTCGTGCGATCTATACCTTCGAAATGGCCCGTACCGCGCGCACGCTGTTGCAGAGCATCGTATCGCCGGTGATCTCGACCTCGTTGTATTTCGTGGTCTTCGGCGCAGCGATCGGTTCGCGGATCACCGAGATCGAAGGCGTCAGCTACGGGGCCTTCATCGTGCCGGGGTTGATCATGCTGATGCTGCTGACCCAGAGCGTGTCCAACGCGTCTTTCGGCATCTTCTTTCCCAAGTTCAGCGGCACGATCTATGAGCTGCTGTCGGCGCCCGTGTCGTCGTTCGAGATCGTACTGGGTTATGTCGGTGCCGCGGCGACCAAGTCGATCCTGCTGGGCCTGATCATCCTGGCCACGGCGGGCTTCTTCGTGCCACTCCAGATCGCCCATCCATTCTGGATGCTGCTGTTCCTGGTGCTCACCGCGGTGACCTTCAGCCTGCTGGGCTTCATCATCGGCATCTGGGCGGACGGCTTCGAGAAGCTGCAATTGGTGCCGCTGTTGGTCATCACCCCACTGACCTTCCTTGGCGGCAGCTTCTACTCCATCGACATGCTGCCACCATTCTGGCAAGGCGTGACGCTGTTCAACCCGGTGGTATATCTGGTCAGTGGCTTCCGCTGGAGCTTCTACGGCATCAGCGATGTGAGCCTGATCGCCAGCCTGGCCATGATCCTGCTGTTTCTGGCGTTGAGCCTGGCGGTGGTCAGTTGGATCTTCAGGACCGGCTACCGGATCAAGCCTTAGCAGGATTGTGCCCGCCTTGGGCACGAGAAATCCGTTACCATGACGCCTCGCGGCCTCGTTGCCATTTTTTCGTCCGAGCCTAGAGGCGTTCATGCCGATTCTGCACAGCATCGTTCATCGTATCGACAAGCCGTCCGACGAACAGCCGGCGGCATTGCAACTGGCCGAAGCCGAGCCTGCCGACTCGGATGCCATGGACAGTTTGCTGACCACCGTCAATGATCGTTACAACACCAAGCCCAAGGCCTGGGGGCATTTCGCAGAGACCGGGTCCGTCCCTTTCGCTGGCTGGTTGATGGCCTATGTAGAGAACGAGAGCGACTTCGTGACCTTTTCACACCGAGCCGCGGAAGGTTTCACGGCGCTGATCGATGACCAGTTGTCGGTGGGTGGGTACCTGTTGTTCGCCCATTATCAGCAGGGCGACGTTCAGTACTTGACCATGGCGCTGCTGCACCAGCGCCATGGTGTCGGCATCAGTGACGCGTTGGAGGCGGTAGCGGCACCACAGTTGAACCTGGGTCAACTGACGTTGGCGGCGCGTATCAACCTGACACAATGGAAAAGCGACACGCCTTCCCAGCAGTACCTTTCCTTTATCAAGGACCGCGGCGGCAAGCAGCTGGCCGAGCGCTTTGGTGAATGGCTGGGATGCCAGGAGGGAGTCGACGCTACGAGTGAAACACGGACCTTGTTGAAGGCCTTCAGCGATTACGTCGAGAGCGAGGATCTGGCCGAGGAGCAGACCCGCGAGAAAACCGATGCGCTAATCGAGTACGCCAGCGACCAGGCGCGTCGTGGAGAGCCGATTACCCTGGATGAACTGTCCGAACTGGTCGATGAGCAACAGCCGAAGGCCTTCTACGACTATATCCGGCATCAGGATTACGGTCTGTCCCCCGAGATCCCGCCGGACAAGCGGACCCTGAACCAGTTCCGGCGCTTCGCCGGTCGTGCCGGCGGTGTCTCGATCAGTTTCGACTCGCACCTGCTGGGGTCAGGCGTCGAGTATGACGAGGAGCGTGATCGGTTGATCATCAAGAAGGTCCCGACGCAGCTTCGCGATCAGATCAAGCGACGCCAGGAATGACCCTGCCGAGGCCCAGGGGCAATCGGTACTTGCTGACATAGCGAATATCGACAACCTTATTAGGGAGTACCTCAACAAGCGGGTTACGAGGATGTCGCGACATTACAAGACGAGAAACGAGAGAAGGAGATGTTGCACAGGGTAGGTCGTGTGCCTTGTAGTGCAGCTGCGCCCGCTTCGTGATAGGAGGGCGTAACATGAAACGCTTGTACTTCCTGACCCCTGATCTGGATACGACCGTCAATATCGCTCACGAATTGAGTGATCTGAACCTGACCAAGGACGAAGTTCATGTCATGGGGAGGGACTGGAAGCACCTGGAAGAACGGGGTGTCAACAACGCGACGCTCCGGCAGACCTCGGATGTCGTCAATGCGGCGATGCGTGGTCTCAAATATGGCGTTCCTCTGGGTGGCGTATTGGGAATGCTCGTGTACTTCATCCTCGGCGATGAAACCGGCGGCTTGGGTATCGTTTCGCTGACCGTTGGCATGGGGGTATTCGGGGGGCTGTTCGGTATCTGGACCAGCACCATGGTCGGGGTATCGGTGCACGATGTGAAAGTCGACAAGTTCGAGCGCGATATCAACAACGGGGCCTTTCTGATGATGGTGGACGTCCCCAATGACCGTGAGCGCGAGATCTATTCGGCCATTCATCGCCACCACCCGGAAGTGGTCATCGATAAGGTCACCCCTCAGGAACGCCGGCACCACTGGGGGGCCGGTGCCTGAGGGACGGGGCACGGGCACCTAGCCGAAGAAGGCCAGGGTGCGGACCTCGATGCTCTCGCGCGGTGGCGCATCCGGCGGTGTGGTCGGGTCCTGAAAAGCGGTATGTGGCGTAAAGCGGGCGCGACCGTCGCGACGGGAATCGTAGCCCTTGATCAGCAATGCCTCTTCACGACGCATGTCCGGGAAGTAGTACCAGCATTGCCGGGGGTGATAGGCCAGATGATAGATTTCCCCGACTCGCTGCGGATAGACCAGATCGGTGGCGAGCAGGTCGCTCGGATCGAGTGACGAGGCATCCAGCAGTGCCAGCGGGGAGCGCTTGACCGGTCCATGGATCGGACGCCAGAGATTGATCTGGGCTACCGGAACATCCGCCAGCGCCGTGGCCTGCTCCTCGCCCAGCACGTCGCGGATACGTTCCGGGCCGGAGTGCTCGGTATAGTCGTTGTGCGCGCGGCTGGCAGGGCCACGGATATTGCGTTGCTCGGCATCGGTGCGACGGGTGTGGTCGAAGATGACGACCCGAGTCGCGCCGGTGGCTTCCTTGATCAAGGCTTCGACCTCGGCGTAATAGTCGCGCTCGACCGCCGCATCGTCGTAGAGATCGGCGACCGCCGTGTCGTGCTGATGCAACTCGAAGCCCTGCTTGTCCAGGGAAAGAGTGCCTGCCAATGGACGGCCGTCTTGTATCGTGACCTCGTGCTCCCTCATCTCGGCGAAGTAATGCGGCTCACCGGCGCCGGTCAAGGCCTCGGTATGCACATAGGGTTTGCCGTGGCCCTTGACCATGTAGGTCAGCGTCGTGGCGACGGTGGCTGTCTGGCGGTCGTTCATGTGTCGTCCCTCCAGGAATGTTGGTAGCCACCCGACGAGGGTGGATACGACAGCCTGTTCAGGCTCTCTTTACCTGTATATGGTCTTGATCTCTCACTTTCAAATCGCACAGCAGTTGGCCGCTGGGTCGCCCGCCATCGCGAGGCGTGTCAATCACGGGCTGGTGAACCGCCTGTCCCGGACCAGTGTCGGATACTGATAAATGCTCAAGGAGACCGCTGACGATGCTCGATGCCATACAGCAATTCTTCCACCAGACCCTGGCCGACCCCACTACCACGCCCGATCGCACCTTGACCTTGGAGTTGGCCACGGCAGCCTTGCTGTGTGAGGTGATCCGTGCCGATTATCACACCGGCGACGCTGAGCTTGCAGCGCTCAAGGACATGCTGTCGCATCGCTATCATCTGAGCGAGGAGGCGGTGCAGGAGTTGATGGACCTGGCGGAACAGGAGGTCGAAGCGGCCGTCGATCACTACCAGTTCGTCAGCCTGATCAAGGAACACTACGGCTATGACGACCGGGCGGAGCTGGTGCGCTTGATGTGGGAACTGGCCTATGCCGATGACGACCTGGACCCGCTGGAAGAACATCGCATTCGGCGCCTGGCCGATTTGCTGTATGTCAGCCACCGGGATTTCATCCGCGCCAAGCTGCACGTTCGGTCGCAGTAGGGAGGTGTCGTGTCGTGAGCGAGCACGATCGTCCCGTCAGCCTGGTCCAGCTTCTCGAATGCATCGAGCATGCCGAACTTGGCCGCGATCGCGTAACGCTGGGCGAGATCCTCGATGCGGTGGGGCGCCGGTCGTTCGGCCCCTTGCTGCTGGTCGCCGGGCTTGTCACCTTGGCCCCCGTTATCGGCGATATCCCGGGGATGCCGACACTGATGGCCTGCATGGTGTTGCTGGTTGCCGGGCAATTATTGTGGCGACGCGAGCATTTCTGGCTGCCTGCCTGGCTACTCGAACGCTCGGTGTCGCGCACCGCCCTGGACAAAGGCATGAACTGGTTGTATTCGCCGGCCCGCTACGTCGACCGCTTGTTGCGGCCCAGGCTGACCCGCTTGGTCGGGGACGCCGGGGTGTTGGTTATCGCCTTGTGCTGTGTATTGATCGCCCTGGCCATGCCGCCGATGGAAGTGATCCCGTTTTCGGCCAATGGCGCCGGCTTGGCATTGACGCTCTTCGGCCTGGCCTTGATTGCCAGTGACGGGTTGATGGCCCTGGTGGCTTTCGCACTGACGTTCACGACCTTCGCAGTGATCGCTTTCAACCTGTTTTGAGGGGTTAGTGTCAGACACCGGTTGGTTACGGTAGGGAGAGCGAGACAATGGATAAGGTATATCTGGTTCTGAAGGCCGTCATTGCGTTGGTCGTGGTGATCCTGTTCGTGCAGAACATCCGCGTGGTGGAGGTCAACTTCCTGACCTGGAGCCTGTCATTGCCACTGGCGTTGTTGTTGGTGGTGATCTATGTGCTGGGCATGGTCAGTGGCAGGAGCCTGTGGGCGTTGATACGGCGCCTGCGTCATGGACCGCCTTCTGCGCGGTGACGCCTATTCCACAGACGTAACGGCTTGTCGACGAGAGTCGACATACCAGGGCAGTCCGGCCTTGGCATTGCGCTCCAACTCGGCGATCACCTGCCCTCCCAGGAGCAGGATGATGGCACCGATTTCCAGGCTCAACAGCAGGATGACGATGGTCGCCAGTGAGCCATAAACGGCGTTGACGAAGGAGATGTGGGCGAAATAGAACACCAGCAGCAGTCGTACTCCCTCCCACAGCAGGGCCGCCACGAAGCCGCCCACCAAGGCGCGATGCAAGGAGATCCTGACCACCGGCAACACCTTGTAGACGGCACTGAACAGTACGAACATGCCGATGAAACTCAACAGGTTGAGTAGTGCCACCGAGGCACCCGCCAGGGGCAATTCGCGGTCGAAGATGGCGATCACCAGATCGTTGAGGGCATCGGCCAGCGACACGATCAACGTCAGTGCCAGCAGCCCCACTCCCAATACCAGCATGAAGGCGTAGGGCAGCAGCGCCGAGACCCAGATGCTGCGTTTGGTGGAGTCATCGGGCTGATGAAAGATGATCGCCATGGCATCTTCCAGCATGCGAAAGGCGAAGGAACTGAATACCAGCAGCACCAGGGTCCCGACCACGCCGATCACGTCGCGGGAGTCGAGTATCGCGCGCACCGCATCGAGCAGCACCTCGGCGTGGGCCGGCGCCAGGTGCCGAGCCTGGATGGACATCACATTGAGTAGGTGCTGCTCGTCGACCACATGGGTCAGCATGACGCAGATCAGCGCGAACAAGGGCACGATCGACAGCAGAATGTTGTAGCCGAGACCACCCGCCAGCAGGATGCCGCGGTTGCGCAGGAAGGCTCCCAGTACGCGGAGCGCGAAGTGCAGGGTGCGTCCCGTCAGTGTGGCCGGGATCGGGTGGTGCCGGTTCATTGACAGTCCCTGCCCAATTGTCCTGCCATCGTCGAAGCCTCGCCATCGGCATTGGTATCCTGCTCATGATAGGCCCCGGGCAGGATGCGATACCATGATCATCGATGGTGCATCGAGGGAGGAGTTGTTTAGCGATGACCCGACAAGAGATGCTGCTGGTCTACGACAAGCAGTGCCCGTTCTGCGACCACTACTGCCGCCTGGTGCGGTTGCGCGACTCGGTGGGCTCGCTCACCCTGGTGGATGCTCGCGAGGACACCGAGATAAGGGACGAGATCACCGCAGCGGGGCTGGATATCGATCAGGGCATGGTGCTGAAGATCGGTGACCGGCTCTACTACGGCGACGATGCCATTCATGTCCTGGCCCTGATGAGCAGCCGTACCGACGCCTTCAATCGTATCAATTACTGGATCTTTCGCTCTTCCCGGCGGGCACGGTGGCTGTATCCCGTGCTGCGCTCCTGCCGCAATTTTCTGCTAAAGCTGTTAGGCAAGACGAAGGTGAATAACCTGGCGTTAAAGGACAATGAACGCTTCTGAGCGCAGTCTTGAGAAGGCCGGGAGTGCATGCCAAATAGCGTATCACTGGGTTTTTTCCCGAGTGTCTGACGTGAGGCGTGCTCTACGCTTGGGTGGATGGCTCGGTTTGCTGCTGCTCGCCGGCTGTGCCGGCCGTCTGATCCCTCCGTCGGACTTGAACGACCCGGTCGATTTCTATCTGGTCGATCATGGCCGCCATTCCAGCCTGGTGTTGCCGCGCGAGGAGGGCGTGGTGCGTTATGCCTATGGGGAGTGGCGCTGGTATGCCGAGGACCGCCGTGGCGTGCTGGCGGGCATGTCGGCGATGCTGTGGCCGACCCGGGGGACTCTGGGGCGAAAGGTGTTTCCGGATACCGACCCGACACCCTTTCCTGATCAGGTCGCGCCGGAGGGCGTCGAGGAGGTCTTTCTACTGCAAGCGGAAGCGACGCGGGTGACGCACCTGCAACGCCACCTGGATGCCATTTTCGACCAGCAACGTGATTCCCTGACCTATCATCCTAGCTATGATCTGGAATTCGTCTCCTATCCCCGTCCTTATTGGCTGATGCACCAGTCGAACGTGGTCACCGCCCAGTGGCTCGAGATGCTGGGCTTCGAGGTCAGTGGGCTGGCCTGGTTGTCGGATTGGCATATCGAGGAGGCGAATGCCCCATAGGCGATTTTCCTCAGGCGTCCACGGTGATGTTGCGGTGCTCGGCATCGACCCGGAAACGGCCCGCTTCCAGTGCCTGGCACCAGGCCAGGGTCTTGTCGATGCCACCGAAAGGATAGAAATGCAGCCTCAGGTGCCGGTCGGCATGGCTGGCCAGTGCCAGGACCTGGTCGACCGGCGGCCGTGGGCGCGCGAGTTGGAACATGCGGCTGCCCTGGTGCTGCAGCGCGGCCACCGAGGCGCCGATGCCGCAGGACAGGGCGTATTTCCAGAGCGTGGCCAGGTTCGCCGGTCCCGGCAGGCCGACACGCACAGGAACCTCGATACCTTGATGCCGCAGCCGTTGCCACCAGTCGAGCAACGGCTCGGCATCGAACAGGAACTGGGTGACCAGCCAGGCTTCGAGCTCCTCCCGTTCGGCATGGGCGAGTTTGGCCACCAGAGCCTGGTCGAGCGTCTCCTCGTCGGCGTGAGGATGTCCCTCCGGGTGGCCGGCGATCGCCAGCCGACGGATGCCGTGCTCGGCCAGCGAGACGTCATCGAGCAGGGCCAGGGTGTCGGCATAAGGACCGAGCTGCGTGGCCAGACTACCGGCGATCAGCAATACCGCATCGGCGCCGGCCTCGCGTGTCAGCCGGTCTAGCCAGTCGGTGAGTGTCTGACGGTCCGGCACCGCGCGTGCGACCAGATGTGGAATGGGGTCGTAGCCATGGGCCTTGAGCCAGGCCGCGGTGGCGATGACGTTCGCATAGGGCTGGCCGGGCAGGTGCGTGATATACACCTGGGTGCCCGCCGCCGGCGGTGACTCGATCGTTTCGAGATACGCGGCGGTCTTCGGCGTGACCTCCAGCGACCAGCCGTGGCACAACTGCTGGATTTGCCGCTCTAGGGTGCCCGTCTCCGCCGCCGCGGGCCTCGCTTCGAGCGGTTCGCTGTCGGCATGTTCAGCTTGAAGCATCTTGCCCCCTGGCTCTGGCGACTTCACGGGCGTTGGGGTTCACCGAGGTACGGAACGGCATCTCGACCACCTGGGCATCCACCGGGACTCCCGGCGTCTCGGCATAGGGATCCGGCAGCCAGACCTTGAGGCGAGTGCCGAGAGCCTGTAGTTCCACCGGCACATAGCCCATGGCGATATTGGTGCCGAGTTCCGGCGAGTACCACGGGGAGGTGACATAACCGACCGGGTCGCCGGCGTTCTCGTCGGAGATCAGCCAGAAATCCGGCGCGTAATCGTCGATCGGATTGCCGCCGAGTACCATGCCGACCAGGACATTGCGGAACGGGTAACGGCCCTGGTCGAGTTCGGCGCGCACCCGTTCCAGGGCGGCACGGCCGATGTAGTCGGCGTCCTTCTGGCGCGGGACCTGGTACCCCAGGTTGCACTGGAAAGGCAGGGTTTCCTGATCCAGGTCCTGTCCCCAGGACAGGATACCGGCGGCGATGCGCCGATGGTGGGCCGGCGCGATGACCCTGAGATTGTGCTTCTTGCCGGCCTCGAGCACCGCGTTCCACATATCGTCGGGGTAGAGGGTGGCGTTCTTGAGGTAGATCTCGTAGCCCTTCTCGCCGGTGAAGCCGGTCTGGGAGATGATCACGTCGCGCCCGCCGACCTTGGCCTCCATCAAGCCGTAATAGGGAATATGACGCACGGCGTCGCCGACCAGATCGACCATCAGTGCCTCGGACTTGGGGCCTTGGATCTGGACCGGTGCGACATCGATCTCGCCGATGCTGACGTTAAACCTCTTGCCGACATTGACGCCTCTCAACCACCATTCGAGGTCGCTGTCGGAGATCGAGAACCAGAACTCATCTTCGGCAACCCGCAGCAGCACCGGGTCATTGAGAATGCCGCCGTCCTCATTGCACAGGATCACGTACTTGCCATGCATCGGCTTGATGGCCGAGGCGTTGCGGGTGATCACATAGTCGACGAAGGCCAGGGCATCGGGCCCCTTGACCTGGATCTGGCGCTCTACCGCCACGTTCCACAGGGTGACGTCATTGACCAGGGCATCGTATTCGACCATGGCGCCGCCGTCTTCGGGGCGTACGTAGCCACGGGGATGATAGACCCGGTTATAGACGGTAGCCCGCCAACATCCCGCCTGATGGGACAGGTGCCAATAGGGAGACTTGCGTACCCGCGTGGAGATCAGCATCTCGACCGGCGTGGGACCGGATTGACGCAGGTTGACAGGTACCCGACGTTCGCGCTGGTCGACCGACGGGCATTGGTGGGTGGTGAAGTTCTTGACGATGGCATCGGTTCCAGGCATCGGGATGACACTATCGCTGGCTGACGTGGTGGGGTGGCGCGAACTCATGACGGCAGTCCTCCTGCTCAACGAGTACGTATCTCAAAAAGCAGTGTGGAAGTGAATGCTGCCGTGCTCCATGCTGTTTACGACGCGGCTTTCGGCAAAAATGTTCAGAAAGCGACAGGCACGAAATTAAGGGGTACGCGATCTGAGCGACAGGCAGCGCTCTCGAGAGCAAGAAGAACCTGGTCAGAACAGGTGGCTACGTGACAAGGTCGCCAGCTGGGCAGCCCCGTTGACGGCCACGAACCGCGTATCGTATCGGGTGGCTATATTGGGGATAGCGTTCATCCGTGCGGAGGCTTCATGAACCATCACGACTATCGCGCCATGTTGCAGAATACCCTGGCCGGCAGCGAATGCCCTTTCCCGGAGTCCGAGTTCCAGCGCCGGCACGTGGCGCTCAGCGAGGCGATGCGTGCCGAGTCGCTGGATGCGCTGCTGCTCACCGACCCGTCCGATATCTACTATCTGACCGGCTACAACACCTTCGAAGTGGCGGTACACACGGCGTTGGTATTCACACCACAACGTCAGGTGCTGCAGGTGCCATCGATCGAGACCGGGCCAGCGGTAGCCTGCACGCGTGTCGACGAGATTCTCGACTATCGCTGGGAGGGCGTCGAGGAGGTGCTGCTGCCGCTGGCCGAGGTGCTCGCCGATTGTGGCTCACGGATAGGCATCGACCGTTGGCACGGGTCGCTGCGATTCGGGGTGATGAGCGACCTGCTCGAACGCCTGCCCGGACATCGTTTTGTGGATGCCGGGCCGCTGATGGACAGGGTCCGTATCGTCAAGAGCGCTGCGGAACTGGACTGCCTGACCGAGAGCGCACGGATCACCGGGCTCGGCATCGAGGCCGCGGCAGCAGCGGTGCGGCCAGGAATCACCGATAGCGAGATCGCCGCTGTTGGCGCTCGGGCCATGCATGAGGCCGGCAGCGAATTCATGAGCATGCAACCGATCGTTACCACCGGCCGGCGCATCAGTATCATCCATACCAACCACCAGCGTCACCGCATCGCCGAAGGCGACCCGGTGTTTCTTGAATTCGGCAGCTCCTGGAAGCGCTATACCGCACCGATGATGCGCACGGTAGTCGCCGGGCGTCCTGCCGAGAAGATGCAGGCCGTCTTCGCTATCTGCCAGCGCCTCTACGCGACCTTGCTCGACACGATGCGGCCAGGGCAACGCTTCGATGACGCGGCACGGGCCGGCGAGCAGGTGCTGGCACCCGTGGCCGCGGAGGCCTTCTTTTCCGGCGTGTTCGGCTATACCGTCGGCGCCCAGTTTCCCCCCTCATGGGTCGAAGGGTCGGGCTTCATCGCCCGCGGTCAGATGCAGCGCTTCGAGGTCGGCATGGTCTTTCACCTGCCATTGTGCCTGCGTCTGCCTGGGCAATGGGGAATCGGCTGCAGCGATACCGTCCGCGTCACCGAGCAGGGGGCTGAACCGATCACAGCCAACCCCTGGCAACTGAGCGGAATCGAGTAAAGGACGGCGATGACGCTGGGTTTTTGTCGGTGAGAGGTAAGGAGATGTAGCGTGCTACCGTGTTTGCGTTAACGGACTATGCTGAGAGTGGAGTCACCTTTTGATACCGCCTGTATCGGGCGGTATCGTTTCGTAATCAAGTCGGGGGGAGTCCCATGCCGAATATATCGATGGCCGAGCTATCCAAGGACAATCGCGTTCGCGTCCTGGGTGCGATTGCGATAGTAGCGGTCATTTATGCGCTATTCGTCAGCGCCAATGCCAATTCGGCTCGCGAAGAGCGGGATCAACTGCAAGCGCGTGTCGAGACACTGGAAGGCGAGAATCAAGCGTTATCCCAGGAGGTGGATACCTTCAGCGAACGCTATGCAAGCATCGAGGAGGCCGAGGCCGAGCTCCAGACGCTACAGGAGCGGCGGGATTCCGCCGAGGCTGAATTGGCCAATGTCGAAGACCAACTGGCGAAGACCGAAGAGCGCCTGGCGACGCAGCAGACAGCGATCGAGGAGCAGCAGGCACGGCTGACCGAGATCGAGGAGCGATACGCGCAGCATCGGACGGAGTTCGAGACGCTCGAAGGGCAGGTCAGCGAGGCCCAGCAGGCTCGCGACGAGGCTCTACAGGCGCGCGACGAAGCGCAGGCAGCGCTCGACGAGATCGAGGCCGCTCGCACCGAGGCCGAGGGACGCCTTACCGAACTGGAAAGCCAGATAGAGGATCGGGAGTCGCGCCTCGAGTCATTGGATGCCGAGATCGAAGAGCGCGAAACCCGGCGGGACGCGTTGGATGCCGAGATAGAAGCCTCCCAGCAGACCTTCGACCATGTCGAGAAGGGCCTTGAGCAGACGTTGAACGAGTACGAAGGAACCCAACGGGAGTTGGAGAGCACCGAGACACGGCTTGCCGAACTGACCGAGCGTGCGCAGACACGCCGCGATCAACTCGATCGCCTCGACGCCCAGTTGGCCGAATGGCGTCAAGCATTGAATACCATGGAAGTCGGTACCGAGGAGGCGACGCAATCTCGATAGGCTGACGAGAAGAGCCGGTGTCCCCTCTAGGCATGGAGGATCGTGCAGTTGCGGTTACTGGCCTTGGCTCGATAGAGCGCATTGTCGGCACGGATCAAGGCGTCCTGCAGGCTCAACTGCTCGGTGTCTGTCAAGGCGGCGCAGAGGCCGATGCTGAGGGTGTGAGGAATGCTGCGACCCTGGTAGTGGGTGGGGGTATTGGCGAACTCCTGGCGAATGCGTTCCGCCACCTGACGTGCGGTTTCCTGATCGGGGACTTGCAGCAGCAGGGCGAATTCCTCGCCACCGAGGCGAATGCAGACATCGCTGACGCGGCTATGATGCCTGAGAATCCTGGCCAGGTCCCTCAGGATGCAATCGCCGGCATCGTGGCCGAAGGTGTCGTTAATGGCCTTGAAGTGATCCAGGTCGATCAACAGCAAGTAGGTCGGTATCCGCTGCTGTGGGAAGCCTTGCTGCCGGGTCGTATATTCCTGCGCCAACAGGCGGCGATTGCCCAGATTGGTGAGCGGATCCTGGGTGGCCAGCAGGATGGCCTTGCGGCGGTCCCCTTCGCGTACCGTCAAGCGCTCTGCCAAGGCCACCAGTAGCATCAGCGACTCCACCAGCCCGCCTATCTGGGTATAGATGAGAGGCTCCATGCCCCACGAGAAGACACTGCTGTAAGCGCTGGCGAGGCTGGCGATCAGCCCGACCGAGTAGAACAGCCAGGCCATAGCGAACCAGCGGGCATAGCTCACACCCCGGCGGTAAGACGACCAGCCAAGCGCCGGCAGCAGAAGTGACGGGATCAACAGGCCGAGAAAGGCGAGATGCAGGACCAGCGCGTATTCGCCGGCGAAACGCATGCCGATTCCCAGGGCCATGACAGCCTGGCAGCCGAGTATCACGCGATCACAGCGAGGGAACAACCGGCGGGTGTGCAGGAAGGCTCGTGAGAATTGCAGGGCAGCGATGCTGAATAGCAGGTAAAGAATGTGGAAGCCTTCGTTGTGCCAGAAGACCGCCGCGGGCCAGAGATACTGGAAGGCATAACCGTTGATCAGGGCCCACATCAAGGCACTGACTATCAGGAACAGGCCGTAGTACAGGTAGGTTGCTTCGCGCATCACGAAAGTGAACAGGAAGGTGATGAATATCAAGGTCAGCATGATGCCGAAGTAACCGCCGTACAGCAGGTTCTCCCAACGCACGCTGTCCTCGAACGCCTTTCGCTCCCAGAGGTGGACATTGAGGCTGATGGAGTCGGCCTCGTCGAAGTGGAGGCGTAGATAAAGATCGGTCCATTCCCCGGCCGGGGTCGTATGGTCGAAGGCGAGCTTGCGGTAGCCGAAGGGGCGGTCGTGGAATGGCACCCGGTCCGAGAGCGCGATGCGTTGGACCGGCTGGCCGGCGTCGGCGAGATAGATCGTCATGTTGTCGAGGTAGCTGGTTTCATGGTGCATCACCCAGCCGCGGTCCTCGGACGAGCCAGCATTGCTCAGGCGCAGCCGGAGCCAAAAGGTGCGGTCGCTGATGCCCTGGTTGACGTGCTGGCGGGTCAATGGCCTGAAATCACGAGGGATGATGTCTTCCAGGCTAGAGAGTTCCTCGGTTATCAAGAAGGCGGTCGGTGCGCGCAGCAACCGATGCTCCAAGTCGGCAATCCCCACGGTGCCCAGTGTGTGAGGCCCCGCCTGTGCCGCGGAAGCGAATAACACCAACAGCCAGGCCCAGGCATGGTAAAGGGGTGGTGGAAAGGGGCGACGACGGCTCTTGGTCACGTGGGCTCTTCAGGAAAGCGACGACCATGCCAGCATGTTGTCATGGTTGTCCCAGGTCAAAGGGGGACTTCAACGTTAGCCGGGGTTGTCGGTTCAGGGTAACGTAACATGATGATTATCCCGTTCGATGATTACGGCGACAACCACTCATGGAAGAGCTGTGAGACACGCTCATGGGTGCGGGCATACCAGTCATCGTCCTTGGTCACGGCGCGTTCGGCGTTCAACGGGTGGGTGGGTATATGCAGACGCATGTCCCTGCCGCTGCCGTGATGGGTGGTGACCTGCATGGCGGCTGAGTGGCGGGCCGGACCATAGGGGATGCGACGGGCGAGCTCGGCGAGCCGCTCCGTGCTGGTGGCGAAGCGGATGAAGTCCCTGGCGGCTTCGGGATGGCGGCTACCGCGCGGGATGACCCAGGTTTCGTGTTCCTGCACCTGGCCGTCCCACAGAATCTCGATGGGCACGTCGCGATTGACCATGGCATCGAAGAAACGCCCGTTGTAGCCCGAGGCCATCACCACCTCGCCATCGGCAAGCAACTTCGGCGGAACATCGCCTGCCTCCCACCAATGAATGTCGTCGAGACTCGCCAGGCGGCTCAGCGCCAGGCGCAGGCCACGCTGGGTGCTGAGCAGACCATAGAGCTCCTCGAGAGGCACACGATAGGAGAGAAGCGCCCATTCGAGGTTTGCCACCGGTGTGCGCTGCAGGGCGCGAGGCCCGGGGAAGCGCTGCTGGTCGAAGAGATCGGCGATCGAGGTGGGGCGCTTGCCGGGAAAGGCGTCGCGCCGGTAGGCCACCACCGTGGCGAAAACCGTATGGGTGATGCTGCAACGGTCGAAGGCGCCGGAAATGAAGTCCTGCTCAGGTGGCGTGCCGTCCGGGGCCGGTTCCACCAACGACGCTTCCAGGGGCAACAGCAGCCCTTCCTCGCAGGCAGCCAGGGCATCGCTGCGAGTCATGTCGATCACATCCCATGGCACGTCGCCGCTATCGACGGCGTGTCGCAAACCGTCGAGTCCGCCGTCATAGCGGGCGACCTCGACTGCCATGCCGGTGGCATCGCTGAAAGGGGAGAACAGCGCCTGCTGCTGGGCCGTTTCATAGGCGCCTCCCCAGCTCAGCACGGTCAAGGAAGCGTGCTCATTGCTTCCCACCGGTGCTGTCAGGCTGGCCAACAGCACGATCAGCGCTATCCGATAACCTCGCTCAACTCGTGCCATGCTCTTCCTGCCGTAGTTCATTGCTGTGTTGCAGGTAGGCGCGCGCGATGCTCGCTTCGTAGACCACTCCCAGGAAAGGCGCGTCGGCCGTGTCGTCGACAATGGCAATGGCTTCACCGGTGAAGTCCTGTAGCCGAGCCATGGCTTCCCAGAGCGACGTATCCGCTCTCAAGACCGGACGCTCTGGTTCCGCGTATTCGCTGGCTGCGTCCTGACCATGGCCATCTTCGCGGGCGGCTTCCAGGGTTGCGAGAGTGGCGCTGCCCTGGTAACGACCATTCCGATCGATCAGATGGGCCTCACCGTGACCGGCATGGCAGAGGGTGGTCACCGCCGCAGTGACGCTGACCTGGGGAGGCAATATCACGCAGTCGCGGGTCAGGTAATGGCGTACCGGTGCCTTCTGCAGCACCGCTCGACCTCGGCCGGCCGAGAGGTCCAAACCGCGGGTATTGAGCTGGATATCGAACAGTGACCGCCCGAAGAGCTGCGCGGCGATGGGACTGGCGAGCGTTACGCTGGCCAGTGCGGCGGTGGTCAGCGCGTAGCTGCCGGTCAGCTCGAAGACGATCAGCAAGCTGGTCAGAGGCGCACCGATCACCGGCGCAGTGACGGCTACCATGCCGCATACGGCGTAGAATACGAAGGTGTCTCGGGGCACGCCGGCCAGCTCGCCCACTAGGGTGCCGCACAGTGCTCCGAACAGGGTGCCGACCACCAGGGCGGGGCTGAAGACGCCGCCACCGAATCCCATGCCGAGGCATAATGCCGTGGCGGCGATCTTGAGCACCAGCACGACGCCCAGTTCGACGCTGCCGAAGGCGCCGGCGATGGTGGCGAAGCGCAGGGTTTCCTGGCCCATGCCGAGGATATCCGGTACCCACAGCGCGGTCAGCCCCAGCAAGGCACCGGCCAGTGCCGGACGCAGGGCGGGGCTGAGGGGCAAGCGCTCGGCCAAGCGTCCGACGCCCAGGATCGAGCGCATGTAGGCACCGGCCACCAGGGCTCCCAAGCCACCGACCGCGATGAAGACGGCGAACTCCCAGGGCGGGGGAATGGCAGTGTCGGTGACGTGAAACAGGGCTCCGCGCTCGAGCACGGTGGTGGCGATCACGTAGCCGACGAGGGCGGCCGCAGCCACGGGCGCGAAGGCGCGCAGGGCATAGTGGCGCAGCACCACCTCATGGGCGAAGACGATACCGGCCAATGGGGCGTTGAAAGCCGTCGCGATGGCCGCCGCCACGCCGCAGGCGATGGTGATGTTGTCGTCCGAGCGCCCCAGGCGCAGCCAGCGGGCACCCAGCGATCCCAGGGTTGCCCCCATGTGTACCAGCGGACCATATTGGCCAACCGAGGCTCCGGCGCCCAGCGAGACCAGGCCGCTCAGTGCCGACAGGCCTCCGGCTTTGGCCGGCAGGCGGCCGCGACGGGTCTGTACGGCAGCGATGACATCGGCAGGATTATGCGGGCGGTGTTCGGGGATTTGCCGGTGCAGGAGACCCACGATCAGGCCCCCCAAGGCGGGCACGGCAATGGTGGTCGCGATCAGGATGCCGGGGTGGGCGAACATCATGCGGCTGCGCGGCGAGATCAGCAGGACATCGTTGAGCCACAACACCGCAGCGACGAACCCCACCGCACAGAGCGCAGCGATAGCGCCAATCACCGTCCCCAGGATGACCAGCCCCAGGAATCGGACGACCGATAAAGGCCCCTTGGACGGCATCCTGTCTGCTTGGGTTGCGTCCATTCTCAAGGTGTAGGCGCGATAGCCGGTCAGGGCAAGCCCGGCCAAAAGCCCACTAGGCAGTTCCCAGCAGCTCTTTCACCTCGTCATCGCTGGTCTGACCGAAGTGCTGATACCACTGTCCCACCGAGCCGAAACCGGGTGGCTGCATCAAACACACGACTTCATCGGCGTAACGTTTCATGTCATCGGCGCTATCGGGGGGCGAGACGGGAACGGCGACAGTGATGCGTGCCGGCGATTGCTCGCGTAGTGCCTGAACGGCGGCTTGCATGGTAGCTCCGGTGGCCAGGCCATCGTCGACCACGATCACGGTACGGTCCTGGATGCGTGGTTTCGGGCGATCGCCGCGATAGGACGCTTCGCGGCGCTTGAGCTCCGTTGTCTCGTCGCGCACGATGTCCTCGATCTCGTCCTCGGGAATACGCAGCGAGCTAACCATGTCATCGTGCAATACGCGCACGCCATTACCGGCGATAGCGCCCATCGCGAGCTCCGGCTGCCAGGGGACGCCCAGCTTGCGCACCACCAGCACATCGAGTTCGGCATCTAGCGCCTGGGCCACTTCCCAGGCCACCGGTACACCGCCCCGAGGCAGAGCGAGTACCAGCAGGTCGGGTGTCTGGCGATAGGATGACAACGCCTCGGCCAGACGTTTCCCGGCATCATGGCGGTCCTTGAACGACATGGGTATCAACGGGTTCCAGGGAATTTTCTTCAGCTTAGGCCAGGGACGACGGCTTGGGCAAAGTTGAGCGTCGCACTTGGTTATCGGCCGCGGCGGCGGGTTATACTGCAGGCAAGCAAGGCATCGGGTAGCCTGTCGGGCATGACGGGCTGCGGGTGCCCATGAAGTCCGAGACAGGAGTGAACCGTGATCGAAGGTGTGAAGCATATTGTCGCCGTGGCGTCCGGCAAGGGTGGCGTTGGCAAGTCTACCGTGACCGTCAACCTGGCCCTGGCGATGGCCGCCGAAGGGTATCGGGTAGGCCTCCTGGATGCCGACATCTATGGTCCCAGTCAGGCGCAGATGCTGGGCATCGGCGAGGGCGTGCGCCCACAGCAGGCAGGGGAGAACCAGTTCAAACCGCTCGAGGCCCATGGCATTCAGGCCATGTCGATGGCGTTCATGGTCGATGTGACCGAGCCCATGGTGTGGCGTGGGCCCATGGTGTCCGGTGCCTTCCAGCAGCTTCTCAACCAGACCGCCTGGGATGACGTGGACTATCTGTTCATCGACATGCCGCCGGGCACCGGTGATATCCAGCTGACCCTGGCACAGAAAGTGCCGGTGTCGGGGGCCGTGATCGTCACCACGCCCCAGGACATCGCGCTGCTGGATGCTCGCAAGGGCATCGAGATGTTCCGCAAGGTCAATGTGCCGGTGCTGGGAGTGGTCGAGAACATGAGCCTGCACGTATGCTCGAACTGCGGCCATAGCGAGCCGATCTTCGGCGAGGGGGGAGGCGAACGTATTGCCAACCAGTACCAGACCAAGCTGTTGGGGCAACTTCCCCTGACCATGGCGATTCGCGAGCAGGCCGATGGGGGCCGGCCGACGGTGATCTCCGAACCGGATGGCGAGGTGGCCAGGACCTTCCGGGCCGTGGCTCGGTCGGTGACCGAGGGCGTCGAGAGCCAGGGGGACGAAGGGCCGACCATCTCATTCGACGAGTGACGTGGTGCTTTTCGCCGTGCAGAAGGGCCGTTATGATAACGGCCCTTATTTCGTCAATTCCCCGCCGTATTCAAGGACGCCCCATGAGCATCAAAGCCGACAAATGGATTCGCCGCATGGCGGAAAGCCAGGGCATGATCGAGCCCTTCGAGGTCGACCAGGTTCGGTACGTGGAGGGCGAGCGGGTCATCTCCTACGGGACGTCCAGCTACGGCTACGACGTGCGCTGTTCCGACGAGTTCAAGGTTTTCACCAATATCCACTCGGCGGTGGTCGACCCCAAGAGCTTCGACGAGAAGAGCTTCGTCGATATCAAGAGCGACGTCTGCGTGATCCCGCCCAACTCCTTCGCCCTGGCGCGCACCGTGGAGTATTTCCGTATTCCGCGTAATGTGTTGACCATCTGCCTGGGCAAGTCGACCTACGCGCGTTGCGGCATCATCGTCAATGTCACGCCGCTGGAGCCGGAGTGGGAAGGGCATGTGACCCTGGAGTTTTCCAACACCACCAACCTGCCGGCCAAGATCTACGCCAACGAGGGCGTGGCGCAGATGCTGTTCCTGGAATCCGACGAGGTCTGCGAGATCTCCTACAAGGACCGCGGCGGCAAGTACATGGGCCAGCGTGGGGTGACGCTGCCCAGAACCTGAATCCTCCTCTCTCCGGCCGAGCCATCATGGCTCGGCCGTGCTTGTGGTCGCAGCGCGGCCAGCCGGGGGAAGTGTCGTCATCTTTGTGTGGCGAATAGCCGGTGTTCTTCTACGCTGGAAATGACATGGCGCAGCGTGTCACAGCCATGGGTGTTCTTCCCGCTTGAGGCACCGTGCCATGATCTTGCCAATGCATTTCCGCACAGCACTCGCCGATAGCCGCTGGCGACTGGGAGGCCGGCGCCTGTTTAGCGTACTCGTTGGGTTGGCACTGTTTCCCGGCATGGCTTCTGCCTATTCGCAACTGATCGTGTTCGGTGACAGCCTGAGCGACTCGGGTCAATTTCCCGATGTCGAGAGTATCGCCTTGGGCGAGATTGGTAGCTTGCGCTTCACCAACCGGCTAGGGCCAAGCTATCAGGCTCCTTCGCCCTTTGGCGAGGTGAGCACCCAACGCCTGGCCGATGCGCTGGGACTGGCGCCATTGCTACCTTCCACTTCGATCGTACGCGGACAGTTGGGCCTTCCCGATGGTACCAACTATGCAACCGGGGACTATACGACCTCGCAGATACTGGGCTCGATCACTCAACCGGGTGGCTCGGTGGTCGACGCCGATCCGGTATCGCGCACGCGGGACGGTTATCTGGTCGAGGTAGGGACAGCCGACCCCGAGGCGCTGTACTACCTCAATGGGGGCGGTAACGATTTCCTCGATGGCCTGGTGACTGGCCCTGCTGAGGCAGCGGCAAGCGCAGGGACGTTGGCCGATGGCATCGATGCGTTGGTGGCGGCAGGCGCACGGACGATCGTGGTCTCGAATTTGCCGGACGTGGGAGCGACGCCGGCCGGGTTAGGGAGTGGGCAGCGAGACGCCTTCTCGACCTTGGTCCAGGTATATAACCAGGCGTTGGGCGAGCGCCTGACACGTTACGACGGCCAGGTGGATATCATTCGCCTGAACGTCGGCGCGCTGTTCGACGAGGTAGTGGCGGCACCGGCAGACTTCGGTTTGGCTACGGGCGTGCCGCTGACCGATGTCTGTTTCAGTGCTCCCGGCTGCGATGTCACGCCCTTCGGCCTGGCTTCGAACAATCCCGACCCCAGCAAGCTGCTCTTCAATGATGGGGTACACCCGACCACGGCAGGGCACCAGATCCTGGCCGATTACGTCTTCACGCTGCTCGAGGCCCCGCGCACCTTGGCGCTGGTCGACGAACTGACGGTCGGTGCCTTGAATGCTCAACAGCGGTCTATCGCCAGCGAATTGCGCCCGGGCGTGCAGAGTGAGAGCGTGCGTGTGTACGTTCACGGTGACCATCATGGCGACCAGCGCGACGGCTTTAGCGATAATGGCTTTAGCGAAGCGGGAAGTCGCGAAGCGTCGCAAAGCGGGGCCGGGGTGGGTGTGGTGGTGCCGGTCGGGCAAGGCTGGCTGGGGGCGGCGGTCACTCAGCGCCGTGCCGAGTTGGAGGCGCCGGCGGAGTTCGAGCTCGATGGCCAGGCGTTCAGCCTGTTTGTCCGCCAGCATCTGGGACCCGTGGGCGTGCAGGCCATCGCCAGTGGCGGCGATTTCGAGCTCGATCTGCGCCGCCATGTGACGCTGGGGCAGGCCGAGCGCACGCTGAAGGGCGAGACGGAGGCCGAGGGATGGGCCGCCGAGCTGCGTGCCGATTACCGGCTGACGTCGAGCGACTCGACTTGGTACACCGCCCCGTTCATCGCCTATCGCCATATTGACGCCGAGATCGATGGCTACCGTGAAGCGGGCTCGGTGGCCAATGCGTTGATCGTCTCGGATCGGGACGTCGAAGACCGCCAGTTGGAGGTGGGCCTGATGATGGATCGTTCACTGGCGGGCAGTTTCGGTGTCTTCGGCGAGTTTGCCTGGGGCGAGTATCTGGATGATGAGCGGGAGGGTGCCGAGGTGAGGCTGGCCTCCCTGCCGACCAACCGTTGGTCGGGTGAAGCTACCGAACGGGAGGATGACCATTACCTGCGCTTCGATACGGGGTTGCGCATTCCGTTGGGCAATGCCGTGCTGCAGGCTGGCGCGGGCGTGCAGGGCTGGGACTCGCTGAACCCCCATTTTCAACTGGGGGCTGGCTTCACCTTCTGACTTTTCACCCTGGCCGAGTGGCGGCCCCACTAACGGGGTGGCATCGGCGTGCTCATTCATCGTCCTCGTCCAGCTCTTCGGCGGCGTCGGCATGCGACAGGCGCAGGCCCTGGGGCGGCAGCGGTGTGCCGTCAAGCGTCGGGCCATTGACGCCGAGCTGCAGGCGGCCCTCGAGGAACCAGCGCACGGCGATGGGGTAGATCAGGTGCTCGCGGGCATGCACCTTATCCTTGAGGCTTTCCTCGGTATCGTCTTCGGTGATGTCCACCGCGGCCTGGATCACGACGGGGCCACCATCGAGCTCTTCGGTGACGAAGTGCACGCTGGCGCCATGCTCCCTGGCGCCGTCGGCCAGGACCCGGGCATGGGTGTTCAGACCCCGATAAGCCGGCAGCAACGAAGGATGGATATTCAGCAGACGGCCGTAGAAGCGTTGCACGAAGATCGGCGTGAGCATGCGCATGAAACCAGCCAGCACGATCAGGTCCGGCTCGTGGCGCTCGATGACCTTGATCAGGGCACCATCGAAGGCCTCGCGGCTTTCGTACTCGCGGTGTGGCAGAGCCACGGCGTTGATGCCGGCATCGCGTGCGCGCTTGAGTCCATAGGCGTCGGCCTGGTTGGAGACCACGGCAATGATCTCGCCGCCCAGCTCGTCATAGGACTGGGCATCGATCAGTGCCTGCAGGTTGCTGCCGTTACCGGAAATCAGCACCACGACGCGGCGTGGTTCGGTGCTTTCCGGGGTGAAACCGTTGAGGGTGTCGCTAGTGTACTGGTCATCGCTCATGCGTCGAGATTCTCCAGGCGGACCTGTTCTTCCGCTCCGTTACGCGTGACGATATCACCCAGGCGGTAGACGCTCTCGCCCTGCTGCTCGAGATGGGCCTTGGCGGCATCGGCGGCGTCGGCGGGCACCACGACGACCATGCCGATACCACAGTTGAGGACACGATGCATTTCATGCTCGGCCACGTTGCCCTGTGCCTGGAGCCAGTCGAACACCGCCGGACGTGGCCAGGCATGCGTATCGATACGCGCGGTGAGTGTCTCCGGCAATACCCGCGGGATATTTTCCAGTAAGCCGCCACCGGTAATATGTGACAGGGCGTGCACCGCAACGCCGCTTTCCTTGAGCAGCGACAGCAGCGACTTGACGTAGATGCGTGTCGGAGCGAGCAGGGCGTCACGCAGTGTCACACCGTCGAGTTCGGTGTCGAGATCGGCATGGCTGATCTCGAGAATCTTGCGGATCAGCGAATAGCCGTTGGAATGCGGGCCGGAGGAGGCCAGCCCAAGCAGGGTATCGCCCTCGGCCACCTTGCTGCCGTCGAGAATCTCGGACTTCTCGACCACGCCGACACAGAAGCCGGCCAGGTCGTAATCGCCACCCTCGTACATGCCGGGCATTTCCGCGGTCTCGCCGCCAACCAGGGCGCAACCGGACTGGGCACACCCCTCGCCGATACCGGTCACCACGTCGGCGGCGATGTCCACATCGAGCTTACCCGTGGCATAGTAGTCGAGGAAGAACAGCGGCTCGGCACCGGCCACCACCAGATCGTTGACGCACATGGCGACCAGGTCGATGCCGATGGTGTCGTGCTTGTCGAGATCCATGGCCAGGCGCAGCTTGGTACCCACACCGTCGGTACCGGATACCAGGACCGGTTCGTGGTAGCCGGTGGGTAACTGGCACAGGGCGCCGAAACCGCCCAGGGTGCCCATCACTTCGGGGCGAGCGGTACGCTTGGCGACACCCTTGATGCGTTCCACCAACGCATTGCCGGCATCGATATCCACGCCGGCATCCTTGTAACTGAGCGATGGTTGTGGCGTGGACGAAGAAGGGGAGGAATCGGACGTGCTGCGGGTCATGACGAGTCCTGTCGAAAGCGGCAAGGAATGAGGAAATCGAGAGCGCCAATTGTAGCACCCCCGAACGAGGCTCGCATCGCTGTCACATGAGCAATGAATCGGTCATCGGAATGCGGCGCACGGTATGAAGCAAAAGGAGATGTGATGCGCAGACAGTGGTGGATAGTGGCCGGATTGGCGGGCCTGGTATGGCTGTTGATCAGCCTCCAGCCGATCCTGACCCCGTTCTTCGTCAGTATGGTGCTGGCCTATCTCGGCGATCCCCTGGCCGATCGGCTGGAGGCCTGGGGACTGTCCCGGCGCCTGTCGGTGTCGGTGGTGTTCCTGTTGTTGTTCATGCTGCTGGTGTTGGTCCTGCTGCTACTGGTGCCGACCCTGGGGCGCCAATTGGGCCAACTGGTGGAGTCCCTGCCGGCGGTGCTCGGTTGGCTGCAGGATTCGGTGGTGCCGCGGATCCAGGCGCTGACCGGCATGGATCTGAGCACCGACTTCGATCAGATGCGCCAGGCCCTGATGGCCAACTGGAAGGAAACCGGGACCTTTGCCGCCACACTGCTGGCCCAGGTGTCGCGCTCGGGACTGGTACTTGCAGCCTGGGCGGGCAATCTGGCGTTGATTCCCGTGGTGACCTTCTACCTGTTGCTCGATTGGGACCGCCTGACCGCTAATTTGCGGGCTTCGCTACCACGTCAGTGGGAGCCCACCGTGCGGCATCTCGCCGTGGAATGCGACGAGGTACTGGCAGCCTTCCTACGCGGCCAACTGATCGTGATGCTGTGCCTGGGGGTGATCTATGCCGTCGGCCTGACGCTGCTCGGGGTACGCTTCGGCGTATTGATCGGGTTGCTCGCCGGCTTGGCGAGCATCGTGCCCTACCTGGGCGTGATCGTGGGCATTTCGGTGGCCGCCCTGGTCGCCTTCTTCCAGTTCGGCGAGATCCTCCCGCTGCTGGGCGTGATCGCCGTCTTCGCTTTCGGGCAACTCGTCGAGAGCACGGTGCTGCAGCCCAAGCTGTTGGGTGACAAGATCGGCTTGCATCCGGTGGCGGTGATCTTTGCCGTGCTGGCGGGTGGCAACCTGTTCGGCTTCACCGGGGTCTTGCTGGCGTTGCCGGTGGCAGCGGTGATCATGGTATTATTGCGTGAGCTCAACGACCGCTATAAAAACAGCACCTTATACGATGCTGCTCACAATGGCAGCCAAGACGAGGAGTCCCAATGAGTCCCGGGCCTGCGCAGCTTCCGCTCGGCGTGGGCTTGCGCGACGATGCGACCTTCGCCAATTATCTGTCCAGTGGCAATGCCACCCTGGTGGACAGGTTGCGTGCCCAACTCGATGAAGCTGGCGAGCCGTTCCTGTTCCTGTGGGGTGGCGAGGGCGTCGGTCGCAGCCATCTGCTGCAGGCGGCTTGCCACGAGGCCAGCGATCGCGACAAGCGCGCCCTCTACCTGCCGTTGGAGGAACTCGGCCACTTTCCACCGCATATGCTCGAGGACATCGAGCGCCTGGACCTGCTGGCCATCGACGACCTTGACCGTGTCCTGGGCCGCAAGCGTTGGGAAGAAGCGCTGTTCCACTGCTTCAACCGGCTGCGTGACGCCGGCAAACGCCTGGTGATCGCGGCGGGGGCTTCCCCCCGTCAACTGGATATCGGGCTGCCCGATCTGGCGTCACGATTGACCTGGGGCATGACCTTCCATGTCAAACCGCTCGACGATGATGGGCGGGTCGAGGCGCTCAAGTTGCGGGCACGCGTCCGCGGCATGCAACTCCCCGACGAAGTCGCCCGTTATATCCTCCATCGCGGTCCGCGGCGGCTGGGCGAGCTGTTCGAGGCACTCGAGACCCTGGATCGTGCCTCGCTCTCCGCCCAGCGCAAGCTGACCATTCCCTTCGTCAAGCAGGCACTGAACTGGTAGCGACGTCTCGCGAGTTCATTCGCTGCAGAGTTGTTCGGTGGTGTACTTGAATGAACTCAGGATGTCGTCCTTGGTGAAGCCGTACTGTGTCAGGGTCTGTTCCCAGGCTTCGGTGTTCTTGTAAGCGAGAAGCTGCTGATTGAAGGCATCACGCAGGGACTCGGAATCCTGGGCGAAGGTGAAGCCTCCCCAACTGCGCACTTCTTCGCCATTGAGGATGGGGTCGACGAAATTGAGCGCGACCTCTACCTGCGGGTCCTGCTTTTCCAGTTCGGAGACCGTCAGGCCCGTGCCCGCATAGGCATCGGCACGTCCATTGGTGATCGCCTCGATGGCTTCCGCATTCTCCTCGATGACCACCAGTTGCGAGTCGGGAACTCCCAGTGCTTGAAGTATCTCGCGCTGGTCGGCCCCCCCGAGGATCGCGACCTTGATATCGTCACGCTCGGCGAAATCGCTGTAGGCATGAATCTCCTCGGGGTTGCCGGCGGCTACCAGGAGCCCCTCGCCATAGGAGGTATTCGGCTCGGAGTAGATCACTCGTTGGCAGCGAGCGGGGAGAATGGCCATCTCTGCGGCGACCATATCGAAGCGATCTTCCTCCAACCCGGGAATCAGGTCACTGAACGCGGTCGATGTCCATTCGATCGTGTCGATGCCCAATTCCTCGAGAATCGGTTTGGCGACATCGGGGCCCGCCCCTGCGGCATCGCCGTCCTCGTCCAGGTAGCCATAGGGAACTTCGTTGGCGACCGCAATGCGGATACTGCCCTGGTTCTGGACTTCCTCCAAGGTCGCAGCATGGACGACGGCACAGGATAAGCCGGAAAATAACGCGGAGGCAGTCAGTGCCGCCATCATCCGCTTCTTGGTGTTGTATCGCATCGCCTGAAATCTCCCTTGCCATGATGGGCCTGGCCCGTGTCGATTTCTCTCATGGCCTAAACATAGGTGGCTAGACAAGAGGTTGCCAACACGTTGCCGACTCAGCGTGGCTCTCCATTCAGCGTGGCGATCAGCTTGCGTTCGCCACCATGGTCGCGATGCTCTCCTAGCCAGATACCCTGCCAGGTGCCGAGCACCAAGCGTCCCTCGCTTACTGCCAGCGTCAACTGGGTGCCAAACAGGCTGGCTCCGACGTGGGCTGGCATATCGTCCGGCCCTTCCAGGGTATGGCGGAAATAGGGCAGGTCGCCGGGGACCAGGTGACGAATGAAGGCCTCCATGTCATGGCGTACATCCGGGTCGGCATTCTCGTTCAGGGTCAGCGATGCCGAGGTATGCAGAAGCTGCAGGTGCAACAGCCCTACCTTCAGTTCGTTCAGGCGTGGCAAGGCCTCGATGACTTCGGTCGTGACCAGGTGAAATCCTCGCGAACGTGGTGTCAAGTGTATGGTTCGTTGATCCCACATCGTCGAGCGGCCTCCTGAAATGGCTGGATGAGGTTCAGTGTCGGGACTCGTCGATCGCATCGTTCAACGACTCAGCGTCACGCGTGCGGTCTGACCGGTACCGACGTGTACCTGATGGATGATGATGGGGCTACGCTGGCTGGTGCCCGGAAGACTGACGCTGCCTGCGACATAATAATCTCCGGCCGGCAAGCCGTTGACCGTGAAGTGTCCCTGACTGTCGGTACGCGCCTGACGGGTGAATGCCTGCGCTCTTGGGTCGGCGGGCTCGACGGCCCGGCCGGCCAGCGCCACTTCCGCGGCTTCGGCCGAATAGGTGGTCACCGGTGCGACCGAGATGGTTTCGTTGGCTCCATAGATCCGGTCGCCGCTGCGTGTCGTGAAGTACAGACGTCCGCTGATCGTCGCGTTGCCATGCTTGGACAACGCCGCGTATTCCTGTTCCGGGAAGGGCACTTGCCTGGCGACGCGTCCCGCTGGTGGAGAGGGGCGGGTGCCTGGCCCGGCAGCACGTTCGGTGTTCCGGTCGATGATCTCGATCCGCCGAGATGTCGAATCCACCCCGGGGCCCATGACTTGGCAGCCGGCAACCATGACCCCGATTACCATCAAGGCTAGCCACTTGTGCATGTTCGTTTCCTTCCTTACGTCCTTCTGGAGCATTCTATCCCTCCCTTTTTCCTTACCCTAGTGCCGGTACGCTGGTGATCCACACATGCAGGTGGAAAGCGAACAGAAAATAAAAAGCCAGGCCTACCACCACGGCAATCACGTCGCCACGAAACCGAGCCACCACGGGCCCCTTGCCGGCGGCTCGGTTTCGCTGGCGCGCGGCGCGAAATGCGACGATCGACCAGATCAGGAAGGCCCCGAAGAACAGGATCTCTCCGAAGTGACCATTGACCAGCAGATGGCTCAGCGCCCACAGCATGACGCTGAGCAGCATGGGGTGGCCCAGGGTACTGCGAATATGGTTGGCCGGACTGTAAGTGGCGACCAGCAGGATGAAGGCAGGGATCATCAGCAAGGCCACCACGTGCTGGGTCCACATCGGCGGGACCCAGATCACGATGGGGTCAGGGCTCATGCGCATTGCGCCGAAGCCCCAGATGGCCAGCGTCAGTCCGACAATGGAAACCAGTGAGTAGGCAATTCTCCAGGTGCGCTCACCGAAGCGTTCGATTTGTTCGCGACGCCAATCATCGGCAAAGACACGCACGGAGTGCATTCCCAGAAACAGCAGCAGGCCGAGAAGCATTACCGTCATGGTAGAGAAATCCTTTTGAGTCGGCCGATGGCAGGGGCGCCCGGCAGAGCAATTCTAGCCTATTACGAATGCCCTCACTGTGCCTTCGTCATGCCTTCTGCCACCTCCTCAGTCTGTCCTTTGACAACGGTGTCGCTTGCGTATGCGCCACCGCCTCGTAGGCGCCGGTGCTATCACCCCGGCGTGACTTCAACGTTGCGAATATCCGCAATATGCCGGCATCACCGCCATGACGAACCTCAAGCCGGGTAGGGATGCCACCAAAGGACCAGGTTTCCAGCTGGCGGACATGGCGGATCTCAGTTCGCGATTGCCCCGGGATTCTTTCATATTGAAGGAGGTGCCTCTAAGCTTATTTTGGGAGGTGTGACTATGACGAATCCCAGCAACGTAGTGAGCTTTGCCAGCCAGCACGGTGTGGATTGCCGGTCCTGTCACTTGAGTTCCCTGTGCTTGCCGCGGGGGCTGCCTCTGGAAGATATCGCTGAGCTCAACGGCATCGCCCAACCGCTTGCCCCAGTGAGGAAGCGCGAGGCCCTGTTTCTACAGGGCATGCCATTCACCAGCCTGTTTGCGGTACGCTCCGGGAGCCTCAAGCAGGTCACCACGACCGAAACCGACGAATACCTGGTCACCACCTTCTTCCTGCCGGGCGAACTGGCCGGCCTCGATGCCATCGCCGAGGGAAGCTATCCGGGCAGTGCCGTGGCCCTGGAGACCACGACGGTGTGTGAATTGCCTTTCGAGCAACTCGACGCTCTGTGCATGCGCGTGCCGGAGCTAAGGCAACGTGTCTATCGCAACCTGAGCCAGGATGTGCATAACGAGCGCCTGATGTTGCGCCTGTTGCTGCGCAGGACCGCCGACGTGCGGCTGGCCTGCTTCTTCGTTGCCATGTCGGCCCGTTTTCGGCGGCGCGGCTACTCGCCCTATCGCTTCCAGCTAGCGATGTCGCGCGGCGACATTGGCAACTACCTGGGCCTGACGATGGAAACCGTGAGCCGGACGCTGGCGCGTTATCAGCAGCAAAGACTGCTCGACATTCGCGGTCGTGACTTCCATATCCTCGATCTGGAGGCGCTTACCCGTTTTGCCGAGGAAAGCGGCCGGCGCGGGGTGAACGGTTGAATGCCGACCAATCCCCAGGCACCCGCCAAGGTGCCTGGCGGTGCCGCTTGCCACATGGCTGAGGACGGCGATTCCGGCCATGAACGGCATCAACTTTCGTGGCGGATGCCGCATAATGTCCCTCCGTTTCGGTCGTTATCCAGAATCAGGATGATAACCGTCAAGTTGCGAGACGAAAGGTGCTCACAAAATGCCACATTTGAGGCATGGTATAGGGCGTCTATGGGGCTCTCCCGCAGCGGGTGCCGCGTTGCGCGCCGCGAGGGCCTAAGCAAACCGTTCTTGGAGTTGAAGTATTTGCCAATATGAGCTGCTTGTGCCTGCCCATGGGGCTGCCTCTGGAGGACATTCCTGAACTCCACGATACCCACACGTTCACGCTGCTAAGGAAGGGCGAAGCGTTGTTCAGGCAGGGAATGCCGTTTACTGGTTTATTTCTGGTGCGCTCCGGCAGCCTCAAGCAGGTGTCGACGACCAGTACCGACGAGTCCCTGGTCACGGCCTACGCGATGGCCGGGGACTTGGTGGGGCTCGATGCCATCGGGCAGAGTCTCTATCCTGGTACTGCTATGGCGCTGGAAACCACCACCGTTAGCGTGTTGCCGCAAGAGCGACTCAGCGAACTCGGGGCGCAGCTGCCCGCGTTGCGTCAGCAGTTGTGCCGCAACCTGAGTCAGGAGGTGCACAACGAGCGCCTGATGTTGCGCCTGTTGCTGCGCAGAACCGCCGAGGCGCGTCTAGCGTATTTCCTTGTCGCCGTGTCGGCGCGTTTTCAGCGCCGCGGTTACTCGGCCTCGCGGTTTCGGTTGGCGCTATCGCGCAGCGACATCGGCAGCTACCTGGGGCTGACGGTGGAGACCGTCAGCCGCACCTTGGCACGCTTCCACAAGCAGGGGTTGCTCAAGGCCAACGGGCGCGACTTCCATATCCTCGACCTGGAGACGCTTTCCCGGGTTGCCGGGGCCAGCGGGCGGCGAGGAATGGGTGGTTGAGCACTGGCAACTCCCACCAGGCATTCGCCAAAGGTGCCTGGTGGGAGGTTGCCCTATAGGGTTAGCCAAAGGTGGAGAGATTCAACCGAGCGACTCTCGCGCGATGATGAGCTTCTTCAGGCCTTGGCCGTTGACCGCTGGCCAATCTCCATTGTTCTTGGCATTCCTGGAGGACACGGCATGCGACATGCTTCTGTCTGGCGAAAGTCAGGAAAGGCTCATGCAACTCCGGTGTGGCATTGGTCTCCAGCAGTCGATCGGAGAAGTGCCGTGAGTGGTGAGCGGCCTCCAGGGCTTGTTTCAGCGTCTGGTCTGCCATGACGTCATCGGTGATGAAGAAATGTCGCTGGGCGGCGGTGGCGGGAAGAGAGTGGTCATTCCTGGCCTCGGTCGTCGTGAGGCAGGCGCTCAGTCCCAATCGTTCGGCCACGTGACCTAGCGTGTCGAGCCGCTGTTCACACTCGCTGCCCAGTGCTGCCATGAGGCGGCTGATGTAGGTGGCATTGGGCAGAAAGCTCAGAGCGAGCCTCCGATAGCGATACATCTCCTGGTTTTCGTGGGTACTGGCCAGAACGAGTTGCTCCTGTGGCAAGAGGGTGAGGGGCGTCAAGTCGATCATGTGCTGTTGTCTCGCTGTCAAAGTTAGAGAGCCGGATGGCGTCAACAGCGCTCAGTGTAGGGAGGAAGCCGTAAACCCCACCTTGATTTGCATCAAATCGCGGTACGGATTCCCGCAAGGGGCGGCCATTCTTGATGGGTATCAAACAACGGTATGGCGCCGAGCGATGGACTGGCTATTCCAGGCAGGCGGGAGTGGCGTAGAAGTGTCCAGCAGAGGGGTGTCCGAGGTGGGGCATGAGACGAGGTACTCAACCCGGGGCAATGAGTTCCGCCATTTCCAGCCGGTTGCGTCCATTACGCTTGGCTAGCATGAGCATGGCATCGGCCCGGCTGAGCAGCTCGTCCAGGCTTTCATCTGTCGCCTGGCGCTGTGCTAGCCCCAGGCTGATCGAGCAGGACGTGGTGGCCTGCACGGCTGTGCGTAGCCGCTCGGCACTTTCTCTGGCGCCGGCAAGCGGGGTTTCCGGTATCAGGATCATGAACTCGTCGCCGCCATAGCGCCCGACCAGGTCGCTGTCGCGAAGCGTTTCCCTGATGACTTTGGCGACCTGGCGCAGGACGTGGTCGCCGGCGGCGTGCCCACAGCGGTCGTTGATGCCCTTGAAGTCGTCGATATCGAGCATCAGGGCGCAGAGCGGCAGATCGTAGCGGTTGGCACGACGCAGTTCGGCTTCGGCGAGTGTGACCATGTGTCGTCGGTTATAGGCATCGGTGAGAAAGTCGCGGGTGGCCAGGATCGCGAGGCGTTCATTGACCGCAAGCAGTTCCGCTGTACGTTCCGTGACGCGCCGTTCGAGTTCCAGGTTCTGTCGCTCGAGGGCTTCGCGTGCCAGGCGTAGCTCGGTGAGGTTTTGTGCGACGCCGAACAGGTGGGTGATAATGCCACCCTGGTTCTTGATCGGCACCAGCAGTGTCAGCCAGTGCCCATGCTGCCGAGTGCCATCGCTATCTATGAAAATACCGCTTTCCTCATAGCGAATCGGCGTACCGGCTTCGACGCAACGAGCGTAATTACGCAGCACATCGTGCCCGATGGGTCCAGGCAGCAAATCACCGATACGTTGGCCAAGGTTCTGAGTGGCTATGCCGATCGAGGTCTGCTGTGCCGGGTTGATCGCTTCGATGATGAAGTCTTCGGGACCTTCGACCCGAATGATGAACATGCGCTCGGGAAAGTGTTCCCAAAGTGTCCTGACGAAATGAAGACCTGCGTGAGTATCGAGCAGGGCGAGGAAATCGGGTGTGAGTGTCGGTGCTTGCTCCATGCGCATGGCTCGAGTGACCCCCAAGGCGGTATCACACAGCGTAGTCCAGCGACATCACGTCAACAGGCCGCCGATCGGGGATCGGCGGCCTGTTGACGACGGTGCTGACTGGCCGGAGCCAGCGGATACCGCGACTTACTTGCTTGCTTGGGTTGCAGCCTTGGAAGCGGTCTTGACGTTGTCTTCGACCATTTTCTGACCTTTCTGGACGAATTCCTGGTTCATGGCGACCACTTTCTCGGCATCGCCCTTAAAGCGCTCGCCCAGCTCCTTGACGACCTTGTTCTGGTCTTCGACGTAGGCACGCAGGCCGTCGGCATCCTTGATGTCGAAGAGGGCGCGCGCCTGCTTCAGGCTAGCGTCCGTGTAAGCCTGGGTGGCTTCGAACTGGGCGCTGATCAGCTTTTCGCTGTAATCGATAGTCAGGGCCGCATAGGCGCGGGCCGGACCGAAGAAAAGGGTTTCGAACTGTTCGGTAGCTTTTTCGAAATTGACGTTGCTCATGGCACACCTCCGTAGGTTTCTGGATTACGAAGGATTTCGACCTTCGCTGCAGTGCACAATAACAAACTCTTTGTTGCAGTGCAACAAGGGTTTTTCGCTACGCTCAAGAGGCTGTCCTTGAAAGCCCAGGCGCCGGGCGCAATCCTTTAGTCATGAGGCCTTGACACACAGGAGCAGGAGACGCTCATGAGTGATACCCGTATCGAACGCGATAGCATGGGGGAACTGGAGGTGCCGGCCAGTGCCCTGTACGGTGCCCAGACACAACGCGCGGTCAACAACTTTCCGGTGAGTGGCCAGCCGATGCCCAGTGCCTTCGTGCATGCGGTGGCACGCATCAAGTGGGCGGCAGCTGAGGTCAATGCGGCGCTTGGCCTGCTGGACGCCGCGCGTGCCGAGGCGATTGCCGCGGCGGCGCGGGAAATCGTCGAGGGGCAACACGACGACCAGTTCCCCATCGACGTGTTTCAGACCGGTTCGGGTACCTCGACCAACATGAACGTCAACGAGGTCATTGCCCACCTGGCCTCCGACGGACTGGAGGTGGGGCCCAACGACCATGTCAACATGGGGCAGTCGAGCAATGACGTGATCCCTACGGCGATTCATCTGGCGGCGGCCTTGGCGGTCAAGGACACCCTGTTGCCGGCGCTGAACCATCTGCGCTCGGCCATCGATGCCAAGGCGAGCGAGCTCGATGGCGTGGTCAAGACCGGCCGTACCCACCTGATGGATGCCATGCCAGTGCGCATGAGCCAGGAACTGGGAGGATGGTCCAGTCAGGTAGGGCAGGCCATCGAGCGTTTGGAGGATGGCCAGGTGCGTCTGGGACGGCTCGCTCAGGGTGGCACGGCCGTGGGGACCGGTATCAATGCCCATCCCGAGTTCGCCAGTCGCATGGCACAGGTCTTGAGCCAGCAGACCGGCCTGCGGCTCGAGCCCAACGACAGCTTTTTCGCCAGCCTGGCATCCCAGGATGCCGCCGTGGAGTTGTCCGGGCATCTGCGCACCTACGCCTGCGCGGTGATGAAGATCGCCAATGATCTGCGCTGGATGAATTCCGGCCCCTTGGCGGGACTCGGCGAGATCGAGCTGGAGGCCTTGCAACCGGGCAGTTCGATCATGCCGGGCAAGGTCAATCCGGTGATCCCCGAGTCCGCCGCCCAGGCGGCCGCCCAGGTGATCGGGCTGGATACTGCGGTGACGGTGGCAGGGCAGAGCGGCAACTTCCAGTTGAACGTGATGCTGCCGTTGATCGCCAATAACCTGCTGACCTCGATTACCCTGATGAGCAATGTCAG
The DNA here is from genome assembly GCF_042646605.1 of Litchfieldella rifensis. Lineage (NCBI taxonomy): Bacteria > Pseudomonadati > Pseudomonadota > Gammaproteobacteria > Oceanospirillales > Halomonadaceae > Litchfieldella > Litchfieldella rifensis. The sequence continues at coordinate 71,172 of NZ_JBHRUG010000031.1, forward strand.
CCGGCTGTTGGCCGATCGCGCCATCGCCACCTTCAAGGTGCGCGAGGATAACATCCAGGCCCCATTGGCGCGAAACCCGATCCTGGTGACGGCGCTGAATTCGGTGATCGGCTACGATGCTGCCGCGGCCATCGCCAAGCAGGCCTACCAGGCCGGGCGGCCGATCGTCGAGGTGGCCGAGGAGGAGACCGACCTCTCTCGCGAAGAACTCGAGCGGCTGCTCGATCCGGCACAGCTTACCCGGGGTGGCATTCCGGAATGACGTGCCGGGGTGGCTTTGACGATGTCGAGATGGCGATTCTATGCCGCCATGACCTGACGGTGAGCGGCGATATGCGCCGCCAGGTGCTGTTGCTGGGCTTGATCGAGGCGTAGACCGAGCTTGGTGCGTCGCCACAACACATCGTCGGCCTCACGCGCCCACTCATGATCGGTGAGGTAGTCGACCTCGGCTTGTGTCAGGCCGGCACCGAAATCCTTGCCCATGTCTTCGGCCTTGCGACAGCCTTCGAGGAAGGTCAGGCACAGGCTGCCGTAGCTGGCTGCGTAGCGGCGGGCACGCGCCTCACCCAGGAAGGGATAGTCGCGCACCAGGCGTGTGGCGAAATCGTGCTGGTTACCGATATCGCCACCGGGCAGGGGCCGTGTGGCGGTCCAGGGTACGCCCATTTCGGGAAGCCTGTCGTGCAGTTGGGCAAGGGCGGCTTCAGCGAGCTTGCGATAGGTGGTGATCTTGCCACCGAAGACCGAAAGCAGCGGGGCGCTCTGGGCATCCAGATCGAGTGTGTAATCGCGGGTCATGGCCGACGGATCGGCGGATTCGTCATCGCACAGGGGGCGCACGCCACTGAAGGTGGCGACGATATCGTCACGTTTGAGTTGTTGCTGGAAGTGGGTGTTGACCACTTCCAGGAGGTAATCGGCTTCCTCGTCGCTTGCAGCGACCTTGTCGGGATCGCCGGTGTGGCGTCGGTCCGTGGTGCCGATCAGGCTGAAATCCTGCTGATAGGGCAGGACGAAGACGATGCGGCCGTCCCGATTCTGCAGGATGTAGGCGCGTTCGTCGGTATTGAGGCGCGGCACGATGAGGTGGCTGCCCTGAATCATGCGAATGCCATAGCGCGATTCACGCTGGGTCTGGCCACGAATGAAGCGTTCCACCCAAGGGCCGGTGGCATTGACCAATACCTTGGCGCGCCGTATTTGCCGGTGGCCGGTATCGCGATTTTCCAGGGTGATGATCCAGTGGCCGTTTTCCTCCCGGGCCTCGATGCAGCGCGTGCGTACCAGGATTTCCGCTCCCTGTTGCTGGGCCTGCAGCGCATTCAGGAGCACCAGGCGGGCATCGTCGACCCAGCAATCGGAGTACTCGAAGCCTTGGGTGATCTCGGGCTTGAGGGGGCTTGTGGTATCGAGGCGCAGGCGACGCGAACCGGGCAGGCTATCGCGCTTGCCCAGGTGATCGTAAAGGAACAGGCCGGTGCGAATCATCCAGGCCGGACGTAGGTGCGGTTGGTGCGGAAGGATGAAGCGCAGTGGCCAGACGATATGCGGCGCCTTCCTCAGCAGCACTTCGCGCTCACGCAGTGCCTCGCGTACCAGTCGAAATTGATGGTGCTCGAGATAGCGCAGCCCGCCATGGATCAACTTGCTGCTGGCCGAGGAGGTGGCGCTGGCAAGGTCGGCCTGTTCGCACAGGCCGACCTCGAGACCGCGCCCCGCGGCATCGTTGGCGATGCCGGTACCGTTGATGCCGCCCCCAATGACATAGAGGTCAAGCAGCTTCGGGGAGATCGCAGCGGACATGGGGTGCCCCTCCGGGAAAGGTTGGCGATTGCCTGGCATTATCGCAGCCGGCAGTTCATTCGATGTTTGAAAACGAACATAGACTAATTAAAATCGAACATCAAGGGGCGAGTGCGAACATCAAGCGATCGTCGAGCAGACCTGCTGCATGGGCGAAGAGCGTTGGAGGGTTGCGAGGATCGGGTGGCCAGACTCAGGCGAGGTACAGGGCGACGTCGTTGGCGTCCAGCAGGTGGCAGATGGGCTCAGGGGGACGGCGGTCGGTGAACAGGGCATCGAGTTGGGCGATGTTGCCCTGGCGGACCACCGGATTGCGATGGAACTTGGAATGATCGGCGGCGAGGAAGACCTGGCGGGAATTGCGGATGATGGCTTGGGCGACACGTGCTTCCTGGTAGTCGAATTCCAGTAGCGAGCCGTCTTCGTCGATGCCGCTGATGCCGATGATGCCGAAATCGACCTTGAACTGATTGATGAAGTCGATCGTCGCCTCGCCGATGATGCCACCGTCGCGGGAGCGTACCTGGCCACCGGCGATGATGACATTGAAGTCTTCCTTGTGCTGCAGGCTGGCGGCGACATTGAGGTTGTTGGTGATGACTTCCAGGCCCTGATGGCGCTCCAGTGCTGCGGCGATGACCTCGTTGCTGGTGCCGATATTGATGAACAGTGAGGCATGGTTGGGGATATGCTCGGCAATCCGGGCGGCGATGCGGTGCTTGGCCTCGAGATTGAGTGTCTTGCGGGTGCTGTACGCGGTATTGACGGTACTGGACTCCAGGCCGGCGCCGCCGTGGACTCGGCGAATCAGGCCTTCGCTGGCCAGGGCATTGAGGTCGCGGCGGATGGTCTGTGGGGTGACGGCAAAATGCTCGGTCAGTTGCTCGATGGCGGCATACCCCTGGCGTTTGACCAGTGCGACGATGGCATCCTGGCGTTCCTGCTGTGTCATAAGGCCTCCTGATGGCATGTCATGATTCTACGGCATTTTTCGCTGCTTGCGGCACTTTGGCGGGGCATGTCTGCGACTAAGGTCTTGGGAGTAGAGGGGCCTTTGCAATTGAGGCGACGCCATGGCTGGTTTAGTCTGAAATTATCGAAATCGAACATTTCTGTTTGAAATCGAACATTTTTGTTTGACCGTTATCGAGGAATCATGCCATGGCCTCTTATCTGCTCGCCATCGATCAGGGGACGACCAGCTCCCGTGCCATTCTCTTCGACCGCGGGGCCAATGTGGTCGCGGTGGCTCAGCAGGAGTTTCCGCAACATTTTCCCCAAGATGGCTGGGTCGAGCATGATCCCGAGGATATCTGGGCCTCGGTGGTCTCGACCTGCCGGGACGTCCTGGACCGCGCGGATACCGGTGCGTCGCAGGTGGCGGGCATCGGCATCACCAACCAGCGCGAAACCACACTTCTATGGGACCGCAAGACCGGCGAGCCGCTGCACAACGCCATCGTCTGGCAGGACAGGCGTACCGCCGAGACCTGCCAGCGACTGCGCAACGACGGCCATGCGGCCATGGTGCAGGAGCGCACCGGCCTGCTGATCGACCCGTACTTCTCGGCGACCAAACTGGCCTGGCTGCTGGAGCATGTGGCAGGGGCTCGCGAGCGCGCCGAGCGCGGTGAGCTGGCCTTCGGCACCGTGGATACCTTTCTGATGTGGCGTCTCACCGGCGGCCGCGTGCATGCCACGGACGCGACCAACGCATCGCGTACGGCGCTGTTCAATATTCACACCCAGCAGTGGGACGACGAGCTGCTCTCGCTGTTCGGGATTCCGGCTAGCCTGCTGCCCGAGGTCAAGGACTCCAGTGATGATTTCGGGCGTACCCGGGCTACGCTGCTGGGAGGCGAGATCCCCATCGCCGGCGTGGCCGGTGACCAGCAGGCGGCGCTATTCGGGCAGGCCTGCTTCGAACCAGGCATGGGCAAGAGTACCTATGGCACCGGCTGCTTCTTGATCCTCAATACCGGTGACAAGGCGGAGGTCTCGCGCAATCGTCTGCTGACCACGGTGGGCTATCGGCTCGACGGCAAGCCGACCTATGCCATGGAGGGGAGTATCTTCGTTGCGGGGGCGGCGGTGCAGTGGCTTCGCGATGGTCTCAAGCTGTTCGCCGATGCCGCGGAGACGGAGTCACTGGCTCGCCAGACCCGCAGTGGCCATAGTGTCTATATGGTGCCGGCCTTCACCGGACTGGGGGCTCCGCACTGGGATCCCCAGGCACGAGGAGCGATCTTCGGCCTGACACGCGACACCGGTATCGCCGAAATCGTCGCGGCGGGCTTGCAGGCGGTGTGTTATCAGACTCGTGACCTGCAGGTGTGCATGAACGATGATGTGGCCGCGACTACCGGTACCTTGCGCGTCGATGGCGGTATGGTCCGTAACAACTGGGTCATGCAATTTCTGGCGGACATGCTGGGTGTGTCGGTGGATCGTCCCACCGTCCTCGAGACCACGGCGCTGGGAGCTGCCTATCTGGCGGGGTTGCGTCTTGGTTGGTACCAGAGTCTCGACGAGATCGCCGGCTTGTGGCGCTGCGAGCGGACCTTTGTGCCGCAGATGCCCGAGGAGGAGCGAGAACGCCTCTATCGAGGCTGGCTGGATGCCGTCGAACGGGTGAAGTGCGGTCCAACTGATTGATTGGCTGGAATTTTTAATCAAGACTTGCATTCACGGTGCGAATACGTAAAATACGCATCCGTTGCCGGGGCAAGACATATTGGGCTTGCGGCGGGCTGTAGGACCATAGCTCAGTTGGTTAGAGCGCCACGTTGACATCGTGGAGGTCAGCGGTTCAAATCCGCTTGGTCCTACCAGATTTTCACCTCCCGGCAGCCAAATCGAGACAGGACCATAGCTCAGTTGGTTAGAGCGCCACGTTGACATCGTGGAGGTCAGCGGTTCAAATCCGCTTGGTCCTACCAAATACCTGGACGCCCCGCAGCTTTGCTGTGGGGCGTCTTTCGTTATGCTGATTCCGGGCTTCGGGCTTCGGGCTTCGGGCTTCGGGCTTCGGGCTTCGGGCTTCGGGCTTCGGGCTTCGGGCTTCGGGCTTCGGGCTTCGGGCTTCGGGCTTCGGGCTTCGGGCGTCGGGCGTCGGGCTTACAGCTTACCGCTGGTATCGAGATCGGTGTGGTGCTGGAACACTTCGACCAGTTGCTCGATGCCGGCTTGGTCCGTGGCGCTGAAACGTCTCTCGAGCGGGCTGTCGAGGTCCAGGACCCCCCATAGCCGGTCATCGACGACGACCGGTACCACCAACTCCGAGCGCGAGGCCGCATCGCAGGCGATATGATCGGCCACGGCGTGGACATCGTCGATGCGCTGGGTCTGGCGCAGGCGCGCTGCGGCACCGCACACCCCCTTGTCAAAGGGAATCGGGTTGCAGGCGGGCTTGCCTTGAAAGGGGCCGAGTACCAGGGTGTCGGGTTGGCGCTGGAGATAGAAGCCGGCCCAGTTGAGGTCGGGTATCTCCTGCATGATGAAGGCGCAGGTCTGGGCCATGTTGGTCAGCACGTCACGAGTGTCCAGCAAGGCTTCGAGTTGGCGAGCAAGCAGGGCATAGTCGGGTTGGGCATGCATCATGGCGGACTCCTCAACGAGCTGGGCCGGCGTAGTGCGCCGGCCCAATCAAACATGTTCTTGCAAGAAAATGCCGGTTTACGTCACTTCCAGCCGGGAATCGCCGACCCTTTAAACAGCTCATCGGCCTTGGCGACGACTTCCTCGCTCTGGTAGGCGTCGACCAGTTGGCGAATCGCCTCGCGGTCCTCGTCCCCGTCGCGCACCACGATCAGGTTGACGTAGGGCGACTCGGGGCCTTCCTTGATCAGCGCGTCGTCGAGGCTCAGGCCGGCCGGTTGGGCGAAGGTGTTGTTGATGAAGGCCATGTCCACGTCGGGAAGCACGCGCGGAAGCTGGGCGGCCTCGATCTCACGGAAGCGGAAGTCCTTCGGGTTTTCAACCACATTGATCGGTGTGGCTTCCAGGTTGGTTGGGTCGTCGAGCTCGATCATGCCCTTGTTGTGCATCAGGATCAGTGCGCGCCCTTCGTTGGAGGGGTCATTGGGCAGGGCGATGATGGCTTGTTCCGGCAGTTCCTCGATGCTGTCGTGCTTCTCGGAATAAGCCCCGATGGGGTAGACGAAGCTGCGACCGGCGATGGCGAAGTCGTAGCCACGGTCCTCGACCATGCTTTGCATGTACGGCTCGTGCTGGTAGGCATTGGCATCCAGGCTGCCGTCGGCGAGGGCCGCGTTGGGTGAAACGTAGTCGGTGAACTCGACGATCTCGACGTCCAGGTCGTGCTCTTCCTTGGCGATGCGCGCTGCCACTTCCATGACCTCGGTTTCGGGCCCGGCGACGGTGCCGACCTTGATCGAGCTTGTTTCGGCCCCGCCGCTACCGCAGCCGGCCAGCGCGACAGTGCCGAGCAGAGCGGCGGCACCCAGCAGCCGAGCGGGGCGTAGAAGATGAGCCAACGGGTTCGTCATAGTGATGCTCTCCTTGAAGGTTCGCGATGAACCGGGTGTTTGAGGAATAAAGGGCGTTACCCGCTTATTTATGGTCGGCCTTGCGCACCAGGTGATCGCCCAGGCTCTGAAAGCCTTGGACCATGACGACCAGGATTGCCACGGTGATCAGCATGATCATCGGATCGAAGCGATTGTAGCCATAGCGAATACCCAAGTCGCCCAAGCCTCCGCCACCCACGGCGCCGGCCATGGCCGAGTAACTCACCAGGGTGACCACGGTGATGGTCAGGCCGGTGATGATCCCGCCCTTGGCTTCGGGCAGCAGTACCTTGGTGATGATCTGATAGGGCGTGGCACCCATCGACTGGGCGGCCTCGATCAACCCGGGAGGTACCTCATTCAACGCGCCTTCCACCAGACGTGCGACAAAGGGGATGGCGGCAATGGTCAGGGGCACGATGGCGGCATTGGTCCCGATCGAGGTGCCGACGATGGTACGCGTGAAGGGAATGATCGCCACCATCAGGATGATGAAGGGCACCGAACGGCCGACGTTGGTGACCACGCCCAGCACCTGGTTGGTAAGCGGCTGGGCCAGGATCTGGCGGGGCCGGGTAACATACAGCAGCACCCCCAACGGTACCCCGAGCAGGGCGGCGATCAGGCCCGAGACGCCCACCATGTAGAGCGTGTCGAGAGTCGCCTGGAGAACCAGGTTAAGCATCGCGCTGGACATGGCCGAGCACCTCCACATGCAGATCGTGGCTTTCGAGATAGGTCAGCGCTTCGCGGGTCTTTTCTCGGGGGCCGATCAGTTCGGCGATCATCAACCCCAGGGTACGGTCCTGGATCGACTCGACCTTGGCCTGGAGAATGCTGACGTCGACATTGCAGTCGCGCGCCAGTCGCGACACCAGCGGCGTGGATACGGCATCGCCGGTGAACGCCAGGCGCACCACCGGATGGGTGTACTCGCCGGGACTCGCCTCGAGGCGTTCGACCAGGGCCTGGGGGGGCTCGAGTTCGAGAAAGTCGTTGAGAAAGTCGCGGCCCAGACGCGTGCTCGGAGCAGTGAAGAAATCGCCGACATCGGCCTCTTCGACCAGTTCGCCGGCGGAGATCAGCCCGACTCGATGGCAGATGGCCTTGACCACCTCCATCTCATGGGTGATCAGCAGAATGGTCAATCCCAGCTTGCGATTGATGTCCTGCAGCAATTCGAGGATCGAGCCGGTGGTCTGGGGGTCGAGTGCCGAGGTGGCCTCATCGCACAGCAGCACCTTGGGCCGGCTGGCCAGCGCCCGGGCAATGGCGACGCGCTGTTTCTGGCCCCCGGAGAGCTCCGCCGGATACTTGTCGGACTTGTCTTCGAGGCCGGTCAGTTCGAGTAGCGGCATCACTCGCTGGCGTATCTCGGCCGTGCCCATGCCCATCAGCTCCAGGGGCAGGGCGATATTGGCGAACACGGTGCGCGAGGCCAGCAGATTGAAGTGCTGGAAGATCATGCCGATCTGATGGCGCGCCTGATTGAGCTGGGGGCCGGACAGCGCGGTCAGCTCCTGGCCGTCGACGACGACGCTGCCCGTCGTCGGGCGTTCGAGCAGGTTGACGCATCGAATCAGCGTCGACTTGCCGGCACCGGAAAGCCCGATCACACCATGGATGCTGCCCTGAGGCACGTGCAGGTCGACGTTTTTCAGGGCGGCAATGGCGTTGGCGCCGCTGCCATAAGTCTTGGAGACGTTGGTGAGTCTGATCATGGTCCTGTCGGGTCGCTGGGCAGATTCGTTCCGGTCGCGGGCAGAACCGAAAGGGCGGTCGGAAGCAGTCTCGGTGTCCGGGTGAAAAAAAGGCCACCCTGGCGGGTGGCCATCAACGCTGGACACACCCTTTTAGCTGCACTTCCCGCCGACCATGGCGAAGGTACGCGATGATCGGCGAGGGCGCCCGCAATCCGGGTACAAATCGGCGCCTGAATAATGAGCGCAAATGGTAGGCTTCAGCTAATCCAGTGTCAACGATAATGGTGCATGTTTCGGCCTATCAGGTTGATGATCAGGCAATATCACTGCGTAGTTGGCTGCCGGCGTAAAAAATAGCCTAAACGGCATATCCGCGTGGACGACCCGGCCAGGCTTTCCTAGACTGGCGTCTTCGCTTTGATCAGTGCTCCCTTGAGGCGCACATATCGGGAGTCCGGCATGTTTACAGGTATCGTTCAGGGCACGGCGACCTTGGTATCGGTGGTCGAAAAGGCCGAGTTTCGTACTCATGTGGTCAGCCTGTCGCCAGAACTACGTGACGGGTTGGTCCTGGGGGCCTCGGTGGCGCACAACGGGGTCTGTCTGACGGTGACCGCCATCGACGGCGATCGTGTCAGCTTCGATCTGATGCGGGAAACGCTGCGCCTGACCAACCTTGGTGCATTGAATATCGGCGATCGCGTCAATATCGAGCGTGCCGCGCGCTTTGGCGATGAAATCGGTGGCCACGCGATGTCGGGGCATGTGATTGGCATGGCCGACTTGGTCGAGCTGGAGGAGACTCCCGACAATCGCCGTCTGTGGTTCGAGTTGCCCGAGGAGTATGGACGTTTCCTGTTCGACAAGGGCTATATCGGTGTCGACGGCATCAGTCTGACCATCGGCGAGGTGCTTCGCGGTGGAACGGGGCGAGTTCCGCGCTTTTGCGTCAACCTGATTCCCGAGACGCTTTCGCGTACTACCCTCGGAGAGCGGGGGCCCGGGGACCGCGTCAATATCGAGATCGATCCCCAGACCCAGGCCATCGTCGAAACCGTCGAGCGGGTGTTGGCCAGCCGTCCGTGAGCACGACGAGCAAAAGACCCTGACCGCTTCGTCAAGTCTTCGTTGGTGACAAATCTAGCATATGGCGCATGGCTTGCTTATATCTGTAGAGCTTATATAGCGAATTCTACCGGAATGCGCAGGACAAGATGCTACCCGACCAGGGTCGCCATGAGCCCGAAAAGCGTCTCGCGCCGTGCGGCGCCTTTGGGTACCATGTGCGGCTTTTCTCGCACCCAGGACGATACCGTCCGCGCGAAGGACCGAGCCGATGCTGACACGATTACTCGACGACCACTTCAAGCTGGCCGAACACAACACCAATATCCGCACCGAGGTCATCGCCGGGATTACCACCTTCCTGACCATGGCCTACATCATTTTCGTCAATCCGAGCATTCTCTCCGAGACGGGGATGGACTACGGCGCCGTGTTCGTCGCCACTTGCCTGGCAGCGGCCATCGGTACGCTGATCATGGGGCTCTGGGCCAACTATCCGGTCGCTCTGGCACCGGGCATGGGCCTCAATGCCTTCTTCACCTATGGCGTGGTGCTAGGCATGGGATACTCCTGGGAAGCGGCGCTGGGTGCGGTATTCTTCTCCGGTGTGATCTTCTTCCTGCTGAGCATCTTCAAGGTGCGGGAGTGGATCATCAACTCCATCCCGCAATCGTTGCGCCTGGGCATCGCGGCCGGTATCGGTCTGTTTCTGGCAATGATCGCGCTGCAGAATGCCGGCATCGTGGTCGATAACCAGGCAACGCTGGTTTCGTTGGGTAGCCTCACCGAGCCGCCGGCGATCTATGCCCTGCTGGGCTTTTTCGCGATCTCGGCACTGGCGCATCTGCGCGTCACCGGTGCGGTGATGATCGGCATCCTAGCGGTGACACTGGTGGCGACTCTGCTCGGTCACAACGAATATGGGGGCATCCTGTCGATGCCGCCATCGTTGGCGCCGACCTTCCTGGCCCTGGATCTCGCGGGGGCTTTGGATATCGCAATGCTCAGCGTGATCTTCGCGTTCCTGTTCGTCGACCTGTTCGACACCTCGGGTACCCTGATAGGGGTGGCGCAGCGTGGCGGGCTGCTCGACAAGGACGGCAAGCTGCCACGCCTCAAGAATGCCCTGATGGCCGACAGCAGCGCTTCGATGGCCGGTTCCTTGCTGGGCACCTCGACCACGACCAGCTATATCGAAAGCGCCTCGGGAATCGCCTCGGGTGGACGTACCGGTCTCACCGCAGTGGTGGTGGCGGTGCTGTTCCTGGTCAGCCTGTTTTTCGCCCCCCTGGCGGGGTCGATTCCAGCCTTTGCCACAGCCGGTGCACTGCTCTATGTCGCGGTATTGATGGCCGGCAGCCTGGCCCATGCCAACTGGGACGACGTCACCGATGCCGGCCCGGTGCTGATCGCTGCCCTGGCCATGCCGTTGACGTTTTCGATCGCCGAAGGCATCGCGCTTGGTTTCATCAGTTATGCTGTCATCAAGACGCTGTCCGGTCGCTTCAGCGACCTCAACCCGGCGGTGGTGGTATTGGCGATTCTCTTCGTGCTGAAATTCCTGTTCCTGGATTGAGACCTTAGATGAGCATTTACGGCGATTACATCAAGTCTGTCATACGCACCGTCCCCGACTGGCCACAGCCGGGGGTCAACTTCCGCGACATCACGCCGCTACTGCAGAACAGAGGCGCCTTTCGCAAGCTGATCGACAGCTTCGTGCATCGTTACCAGGAGATGGAACTGGATGCCATCGCCGCCATCGATGCGCGGGGTTTCATCATCGGGGCGCCGGTGGCCTATGAACTGGGCTGTAGCTTCGTTCCGGTGCGCAAGAAAGGCAAACTGCCATTCAAGACCATCAGCGAGACCTATACCCTGGAATACGGGCAGGCCGAGGTGGAGCTTCACTCCGATGCCTTTCGCGAGAACGATCGCATCCTGATCATGGACGATCTGATTGCCACCGGGGGAACCATGCTGGCCGCCGCCAAGCTGATCTCGCGCACCGGTGGCGAGGTGGTGGAAACCGCCACCATCATCGAGCTCCCTGAGCTTGGCGGGGCGCAGAAGATCCGTGATGCCGGCTATGGCGTCTTCGCCGTGTGTTCCTTTACCGAAGACGAGTGACCCTCGTCTTCCCCATCATTTCGCTATCGGTATCGTTACCATGAGTGCCAACCGTTATCAGCAGCACTTCACCGTCTCCTGGGACCAGCTGCATCGCGATGTGCGAGCCCTGTGCCACAAGCTGGTGGAGCGTGACTTCCAGGGTATCCTCGCCATCACTCGTGGTGGGCTGATCCCCGCTGCCTTGATCGCCCGTGAACTCAATGTGCGGCTGATCGACACCGTCTGTATCAAGAGCTACGAGCACATGGATCAAGGCGGTCTGGAAGTGATGAAGGGCGTCGAGCATGACGGCGCCGGTTGGTTGCTGGTCGATGACCTGGTGGATACCGGCAAGACCGCTCGCGTCGTTCGTGACATGTTGCCCAAGGCCCATTTCGTCACCGTCTACGCCAAGCCGGAAGGCCGGCCGCTGGTCGACCAGTGCCTGACCGAGGTGGCCCAGGATTGCTGGATACAGTTTCCCTGGGACATGGGGATTGCCTATGTCGAGCCGCTGGTCGACCAGGTTCGCAGTCAGACTCCTTAAGGACTCATTTCCCAAGGACTCAGCAATGCATGACTCACCGCTTCCCGATAGCTGGAACCGCTACCTGGGTGCCGAGTTCGACGCGCCCTACATGCAGGAGTTGCGCGAGTTTCTCGTGCGAGAGAAAGCCGCACGCAAGGTCATCTATCCGCATTCTTCGCACTGGTTTCGTGCCTTCGAGCTGACGCCGCTCGACCAGGTGCGGGTGGTGATTCTGGGGCAGGACCCCTATCACGGGCCGAATCAGGCCCATGGCCTGTGTTTCTCGGTGCGACCCGGCGTGCCGGCGCCGCCGTCATTGCAGAATATCTACAAGGAACTGGCCCAGGACGTGGGGTTTACCCCCGTGAATCATGGGTTCCTGGAGAGCTGGGCGCGCCAAGGGGTGTTGTTGCTCAACACCTCCCTGACGGTGGCGCAGGGGAATGCCGGCTCCCATCGCGGCAAAGGCTGGGAAGCCTTTACCGACCGCGCCATTGCCGCCGTCAGCGAGCAGGGTCTGCCTACGGTATTCCTGCTATGGGGCAGCCATGCTCGACAGAAAAAGGCGCTGGTGGACACTCGGCGCCACCTGGTGCTTGAGTCGCCGCACCCGTCGCCGTTGTCGGCTCACCGTGGCTTCTTCGGCAACCACCACTTTTCCCGCGCCAATACGTTCCTGGCCGAGCATGAGCGCGGAGCCATCGACTGGCAATTGCCGGCCGAGCCGGTTGAGTCAGGGCAGGCTCCCGTGAATATGCCCTGCTCGCGCGGCGGCTTAACCTGAATGCCCGATCAGGCTAGAATAGCGCGCAATTTGTTGCCCGCCATCGCCGGCGATTCCGGCGAGAGAGCAGCGTACCGTCTATAGAATCGAGGGCCGTCAGCCATGAGTGTTCATGCCATCAACCATCCCCTGGTCAAACACAAGCTGGGGCTGATGCGTGCCGCGGATATCAGCACCAAGAGCTTTCGTGAGCTCGCCGGGGAAGTGGCCAAGCTGTTGACCTACGAGGCGACCCAGGATCTCGAGGTCGAGGCCTCGAGTGTGGAAGGCTGGAGCGGCGAGCAGGTTCCGGTGGAGCAACTCAAGGGCAAGAAGGTTACCGTGGTGCCGATCCTGCGTGCCGGCCTCGGTATGCTCGACGGCGTCACCGATCTGATCCCCAGTGCACGCATCAGCGTGGTGGGGCTTTATCGCGATGAGGAAACCCTCCAGCCGGTGCCGTATTTCGCCAAGTTCGCCAATGACATCGAGGAGCGCCTGGCCATCGTCATCGATCCGATGCTGGCGACCGGTGGTTCGATGGTGGCGACGCTGGACATGCTCAGGGCACGCGGGTGTCCGCAAATGAAGGTGATCGTGCTGGTTGCGGCACCGGAGGGCATCAATCGCGTTCAGGAGGCCTATCCGGAGGTCGAGATCTACACCGCCGCCATCGACGATCACCTGGATGAGAATGGTTACATCGTTCCCGGGTTGGGCGATGCCGGTGACAAGATCTTTGGTACTCGATAAGTAGATCGTGGCGTGAATCCTGCCCCTTGCACCGTCGACGTTGGGGGCATTTGAAACGAAGCCGAATACGACAATGGCTGCGTGATGATTTCAGGCATGGTGCTGGGCATTCCCGCCGTCCGAGAAGGAGGGCGGGTTATTGGCGCTGACGATGATGCACTCACTGTCGCTGACGTTGCGGAAGCGATGCGGCAGGCGTGAGTCGAAGTAATAGGCGTCGCCCGTCGTCAGTAGCCGGACTTCTCCGCCCACGGTGAGTTCGATGGTGCCGGAGATGATGATGCCACCTTCCTCACCGTCGTGCTCGAGCATGTCTTCGCCGGTATCGGCGCCGGGAGGGTAGCGTTCGTGAAGGATCGACATGCTGCGGTTGGGGCGTCGCGCGCCGATCAAGCGCCAGGACAACACGCCATCGCCGATTTCGGTGAGTTCGTCGGCGCGATAGAAGACCTGCTCATGCGAGATCTGCTCGCCGGCGAAGAACTCGCTGATCGATACCGGCAAGGCATCGAGGATCTTCTTCAGGGAGCTGACCGAGGGGCTGACGCTGTTCTGCTCGATCAACGAGATGGTGCTGTTGGTCACTCCGGCACGCTTGGCCAGCTCGCGCTGCGAAAGGTCACGCTGCACGCGCAGGTACTTGAGCCGGCTACCGACGTCGAATCCGCTCATCAATCAGCCTTTGTCATCGTTGTTGAAGATCTTTGACATCATCATACCGGCTTGTCGCAACCGGGAAAACTTTCGTCTTGATTCAGTCGCTTGGCGCTGTGAGCGAGAGGCCGCCTTGAGGTAGGCTAGACTTGGGGCAGTGGGCCGAATTGACCACTTGGACAAATCCGGGGTGTTGCCCGTATTATCCTATTCATAGCGTCCGGAGATGTTGTCATGCTCCCAGAGCAAATTAGCGGCCTGATTCTCGCCGGTGGCCAAGGACGGCGCATGGGCGGTCGTGACAAGGGCCTGGAACCTTTCGCCGGGCAGGCGTTGATCGATCATGTGTTGTGCCGTCTGCAGCCACAGGTCGCCGAGGTGCTGATCAACGCCAACCGTCACCTCGATGCGTATCGGCGTCTGGGACCACGGGTGGTCAGGGATCGCGAGGGAGGCTATCAGGGGCCGCTGATGGGCATCTGGAGCGGACTGTCGGTGGCCACGACACCGTGGGTGGTGGTGGTGCCTTGCGACAGTCCGGCCCTCCCGGAGGACCTCGTGGCAAGGTTGGTGGCAGGGCACGATGGGCACGCTATCGCGGTGGCGCATGACGGCGAACGTGCCCATCCCGTGGTGGCGTTGATCCGTCGCGACCTGGTCGAGGACCTCGGTGAGGCCCTGGCCGCCGGGGAGCGCAAGATCGACCGCTGGTATGCACGCCATGCCTGGTGTCATGTGGATTTCAGCGATTGTCCGCAGGCCTTTGCCAATCTCAATACCGAGCAGGACAAGGCTCGGCTCGAACAATACTTGAAATCATGATGCAGTCGTCCCCGATGCTCGACAACGAACCATTGCCGCTACTGGGCATCGCCGCCTGGAGTGGCACCGGCAAGACGACCTTGCTCGAGGCCTTGCTGCCACGGCTAAGGGAGCGCCACCTGCGGGTCGCGGTGATCAAGCATGCCCATCATGGCTTCGACGTCGACCAGCCCGGCAAGGATAGCCATCGTCTGCGCCAGGCCGGTGCCAGCCCGATGCTCGTCGCCTCGAGAGCACGCTTCGCGCTGATGATGGAGACCCCGGATCAGGATGAGCCGGATCTGATGGCGATGGTCGAGCAGTTGCGCCCACTGGCGCCTGACCTGGTACTGGTCGAGGGCTTCAAGGCGTGGCCACTGCCCAAGCTGGAACTCCATCGTGAAGCGCTCGGCAAGCCGTTGCTGGCACCGCAGGATCCCTGGGTGCGTGCCGTGGCCAGTAATAGCGCGCTGGTGTTGCCGCACGGTGTCGAATCGCTCGACCTCGATGATGTCGCAGGCCTGGCCGACTGGATCGCCGGCTGGCCTGAGCGGTGGCCTCGTATGCGGCTGGCTCCCAGGCCCATGGAGGCGAAGCCATGAGCCTGTCCTGCTTCGATCTCGGTGAGCGGATGCTGTCGGTGGACGAGGCCCTGGCGGCATTGAGGGGCTTCACGCCGACGATGCTGGAAAGTGAGTCTCTGGCACTGGAGGCGCTACCGGGACGCGTGCTGGCCGAGGACATTCACGCGTTGATCGACGTTCCCCAGAATACCAATGCCGCCATGGACGGTATCGCACTCGCCTGGCCGGATGGCGAGGCGACGCCTGTCACGCAATGGCGGCTGGTGGGCGAGGTGCTGGCCGGCCATCATCGCCCGGAGCCGGTGGCGCCGGGCTGTGCCGTGGCGATTACCACCGGGGCGCCGCTACCGCCGGACACCGATACGGTCATCATGCGTGAGCAACTGCAGGAAACGTCCCGAGAGGGGCAGGAGTGGGTGGCGATCGAGCGTGCGGAGACGGTTCGCCGTGGCCAGAACGTGCGCCGGGCAGGCGAGGACATCGCACGCGGCAGTCTCGTGTTGGCACGTGGCACACGGCTGAGGCCCCAGCATCTGGGCTTGCTGGCATCGCTGGGGGTGGCGGGGGCGAAGGTCCAGCGCCGCCCGTTGGTGGCGATATTCTCCACCGGCGATGAAGTCACGGCACCCGGTGAGGCTCTGGACCGTGCCGGTATCTTCGATGCCAACCGTTTTTCATTGCGTGGCCTGTTGACCGGGCTGGGCTGCGAGATTCGCGACCTGGGCATCCTCCCCGATGATCGGGCCAGCATCCAGGCCGCACTCGAGGCGGCCGCCCGACAGGCCGATATGGTGATCACCAGTGGTGGCGTATCGGTGGGGCAGGCCGATTGGATCCGGCCAGCCCTGGCCGACAGTGGTGATCTCGGCTTCTGGCGCATTGCCATGCGTCCCGGCCGGCCGCTGGCCTTCGGTCGCCTGGGGCTTCGCCAGGTGCCCTTCTTTGGCCTGCCCGGCAACCCGGTGGCGGTCATGGTGACCTTCCTGCAGTTCGTGCAGCCCATGTTGCGTCATCTGCAGGGTGAGGCGAACTGGTCGCCACGGCGGCTGACGGCATTGGCCGAGGCGCCCCTGGCGAGCCGCCGTGGACGCGTGGACTTCCTGCGTGGTGTCTATCATGCTGATGACAAGGGACAGCTCTGGGTGCGCAGCACCGGTCGCCAGGGCTCGGGGATCCTGTCGTCGATGGTCGCTGCCAACTGTCTTATCGAGATCACGGCCGACCGCGACGGCGTCGCGCCCGAAGAGCCTGTGATCGTGCAACCCTTTGGTGAACTGACATGAGCCTGACCCATCTCAATACCCGCGGTGAAGCCCATATGGTGGATGTCGCCGACAAGTCGGAGAGCCGACGCGAAGCGGTGGCCAGCGGTCACATCGCCATGCACCCCAGCACGTTGGCGCTGCTCTCCGAAGGCGGTCTGCCCAAGGGTGACGTGTTGGCGACTGCCCGAATCGCCGGGATTCAGGCGGCCAAGCGTACCCATGAACTGATTCCGCTGTGCCATGCCCTGGCGCTGTCCAAGGTGGCGATCGACTTTCGTCTCGACGAGGAGGCCTCGCGGGTGGAAGTTACCGCCACCTGTCGCCTGAATGGTCGCACCGGGGTGGAAATGGAGGCATTGACGGCGGTGTCGGTAGCCTGTCTGACGCTCTATGACATGTGCAAGGCGGTCGACAAGGACATGCAGATCGGCGCCATCCAACTGGACTCCAAGACGGGTGGCAAGTCGGGCGACTACCATCGCGTTGTGGAGGAGGCGCCGATCGTCGCCGCTGAATGTCGCAGCGGTGAGGTGAGCGTGGGATTGCGTCCCTTGGTGCCGTGCGTGCGTGTCAAATGCCTGGCTGAATTGCGCGAACGCCTCGGGGTGAGTGATCTGGACGTACCCTTCGATAGCCTGGCGTCGCAGAACGTGGCTGGCTTGAAGGCCGCATTGAAGGAGCAGGACGTGCGTTTTGCCAAGCTCGATGATTCGCGCACGCTGTGCGCCGTCAATCAAGTCATGGGTAGCGATGTCACACCACTGACTGCCGACGATGAAGTGGCGTTCTTCCCTCCGGTCACGGGAGGTTGACGATGATTCGCGTGCAGCACGAAAGTTTCGACCCGGGACGAGAACAGCAGGCTCTGGTCGGTGGGCGCCGCGATATTGGGGCGGTGGTGAGTTTCACTGGCTTGGTGCGCGATTTCAACGAGCGCCCCGAAGTCGAAGCGCTGACCCTGGAGCATTATCCCGGCATGACCGAGTCGGCTCTGGGTGATATCGTCGAGGAAGCCGAGGCTCGTTGGCCGCTACAGGGGGTGCGTCTTATCCATCGGGTTGGGCGCTTGGTGCCGGGAGACCCGATCGTGCTGGTGGTGGTCGCCAGTGAGCATCGCCGGGCGGCCTTCGAGGCATGTGACTTCATCATGGACTACCTCAAGACCCGCGCTCCTTTCTGGAAGAAAGAACATACCGCCACGGGCCAGTATTGGGTGTCCGAGCGAGCAAGCGATCATCAAGACGTCAGGCGCTGGGAGGAATCATGACAACCCTGATCGACGATTTCGATCGCCGGGTGCGCTATGTGCGCATCTCGGTCACCGACCGCTGCGATTTTCGTTGTGTCTATTGTATGAGCGAAGACATGACCTTCTTGCCACGGGCACAGGTATTGACCCTGGAAGAATTGGCGATGGTCGCTCGGGCTTTCACCGAACTGGGAGTGGAAAAGGTACGCTTGACGGGAGGCGAGCCTCTGGTGCGACGTGGCATCGAGCAACTGGTCGGTGAGATCGGCACGTTACCGGGGCTCAAGGATTTCGCCATGACCACCAATGGAGCTGGATTGGTCAAGCATGCCCAGGCGCTACGCGATGGTGGTCTCAGGCGTCTCAATATCAGCCTGGATTCGCTGGACGCCGACAAGTTCCGCCAGCTGACTCGTACCGGCGATCTGAACAAGGTGATTGCGGGGATTCGCGCCGCTCGCTCAGCTGGTTTCGAGCGTATCAAGCTCAACGCGGTGATCCTGAAGAACCGCAACGATGGTGAAGTACTCGACCTGGTCGAATTTGCCCGTGGCGAGGGGCTGGATATCAGTTTCATCGAAGAAATGCCGCTGGGTGACGTGTCCGACCACTCACGTGCCGAAACCTATTGTTCCAGCGACGAGGTGCAGTCGATCATCGAGCAGCGTCATGCGTTGCTGCCAACTACCGAAACGACGCTGGGGCCATCGCGGTATTTCCGCATGCCCGATAGCGAGACTCGGGTCGGCTTCATTTCGCCACATAGCCATAACTTCTGTTCGACCTGCAATCGTGTGCGAGTCACGGTGGAAGGGCGCTTGTTGCTGTGCCTGGGCAATGAACACTCAGTGGATCTTCGTGCCGTCCTGCGTCATCATCCTGGCGACATGGAGGCGCTCAAGACGGCGATCATAGAGGCAATGCCGCTCAAACCCGAACGCCATCACTTCACCACCGATGGTGACGTTCAGGTGGTGCGTTTCATGAACATGACTGGTGGTTGAGGATATTTCCTCGGCAATGCCCCGGCGGTGTCCGGGGCCGCTTGCAGATGGCTTCCCTGCTGGCTGTTAGTCGTTTCCCTTCTTGTCCATGCTTGCCCGATAAGGGCGTTTTTGCACTCGAGCCAACGCGGTTCGAGTGTCGCATGCTATCTATATTGTTAGTCAGGAAAGTGTCTTTTGGCAGCCGCGAACAACCATATTCTTCTGGTCAGAGAAGGCAATGGGTGGCTATGCTATTATTGATCCAAGTCGGTTTGCGGGCGATATGCCAACCCCATACCTTTGGCTTTCCGTTCTTTTCGTTCGAAGTGGATCGTCGTTGTGGGGCAAGTTATTGATGTGATTTTCTTGCCAAGTTGGTATAGATACATATACTTTTTACGATAAAACTGTAGTACCCCCTTTTTCCCGACCCTCAGAATGGAGGAGGCCAATGTCTTCCGAAACCTTGGAACGCATCGCTCGCAACAAGAACGTCGCCCGTGCCGCGGCACGTCAGCTCAGCATGGAACAGTTGCACAAGCTGGCGGAAGTGATTGGTGAAGTCATCGAACAGAAGCAGGAAGAAGAAAAACAGCGCCAGGAAGAGGAGGCACTCAAGGAGCGCAAGCTGGCGGAAATTCGCGAAGCGATCAATGATGCCGGCTTGTCATTGGATGACTTGGTTTCCGAACAGCCCAAGCGTCGCCGTGGTCGGCCACCGAAGAATGCCAGCAAGTCCTGACGTGAGCCGGTGTCACATTCACCGGAAAAAGCGGACTTGAGTCCGCTTTTTTCTTGGTTATCACGGTAACAGCCGTGGCCGGATTGTCATCAAGGAGGTTCGGCTGCCAGAAGGTGCAGGTGTACCGCTGGCATATGCCGTAGGCGCTGCGTCAGGTACTGCATCAGCGGAGGATGCAGTTGGTGGCGTAGCTCGATAAGGCTTTCCGCCGACAGGTTGGCCAATCGTTCATCGAGCCAATCGGAGAAGGCGTCTTCATCCAAGGTGGTGGAGGCGCTGGAATCGAGCAATAGGCGCCCGATACGTGTCCATCCCCGCTCGAGAGGAGCCACTGGCAGGGCGAGAAAGATGTTGCCATGCCGCTCGTTACGGTGGTCATTGGCGTTGGCAAGAGCGGGTAAGGGGGCCACGGCATCCTGGCTGACAATGCAGGGGGGTTGAGGATGGCGGACTTCGCACGTTAGGCCCTCATGGTCGAAACGGATCATGTCGCCATTGACCGGTATCAGGGGCGCATGAATGCCGCGGCTTTCGGCCAGTGCGCAGTGGGCCTGCTGGTGGCGATATTCACCATGTACCGGCAATAGATGACGTGGTTTGACCCACTCATAGAAGGTATGGAGTTCGTCTTGTGCCGGATGCCCCGAAGCATGAAGCTCGGGATGTCGCTGCTCATCGTAGAGCGTGACGCCCAGACGCTTGAGGCTGTGCTGCAGGCGCCTGATCAAATGCTCGTTACCGGGAATGGCCTTGGCAGAAAATATCACCGTGTCATCCGCCATTAGTTCAAAATGAGGGTGACTGCCTTGTGCGAGCCGTGACAGGGCGGCCCGGGGTTCACCCTGGCTTCCGGTAGCGATCACCAGCACCTCTTGTGGGGGGAGGTAGCCCAGGTCGCGGACAGGTACCAGTGGCGGGAGGTCATCCAGATAACCCAGGCCACGGGCGATACCCACCATGCGTTCCATGGATCTCCCCATCAGGCTGACGCGCCGGCCACATTGCGTTGCGGCCCGCGCCGCAGCCAATACCCGCGCCAGGTTGCTGGCGAAGCAGGTCACGATGACGCGGCCTGGGCACGCGGCCAAAGTGCGTTCCAGCGCCCGTGCCACCTCGCCTTCGCTGCGTGAGTGACCTGAAGATGGGGCATTGGTGGAATCGCCGACGAGCAGGTCGACGGGGGCCAGGGCACGAAAGGTTTCCTCATCGATCGGGGGGCCGATCAGTGGCTCCGGATCCAGTTTCCAGTCACCGGTATGCAGCACCCGGTGATGGGGAGTGGCGATAAGCAGAGCGCAGCTCTCGGGTATCGAGTGTGTCAGCGGCAGGAAGCGCAAGGTGAAGGGAGCGCATTCCAGCGCTTCGCCGGGCTCGATGATCTGGATGGCGTCGGTGGCCAGACCGCGGTCATGGAATTTGGCGCGCAGCAGACCGGCGGCCAGTGGCGTGGCATGAATGGGACAACCCCAGTGGGGCCACAGCCAAGCCGCGGCTCCGATATGGTCTTCATGGCCATGGGTAATGATCAAGGCGCGCGGGACAATTCCCAAAGGGCCGAGACTCGACAGGTTAGGCACCTGTAGGGGGCTGTCGGGTAGGTCCTGACGAATCATCATGCCGCAATCGACGGCGATCCAGTGCCCATCGTAGCCATACAGATTGAGGTTCATGCCGATCTCTCCGCAGCCGCCCAGCGGCAGGAAATGCAAGGGAGGGTGGCGGCGGGGACGAATCTGTACGCGGGGTTGCAACATGGTCGGCACGGGCCTGTGAACGAGGGTGTCATCATACGGGAAGGGGGGGAGGGGGCACAACGCATGTCCCTGACGCGCATGTCCCGACACTGCCGAATTCGCTACACTAATGGCCCCTCTCCATTCCTTCAGCGGTTATGCGATGTCACATTATTATCGTCTAGTGGTGTCCTGTCCTGATCGTGTGGGTATCGTGGCGCGTGTCTCTGGTTTCATCGCCAGTCAAGGCGGCTCGATCACCGAAGCGAACCAGCACTCCGACCTGGCTACCGGCCGCTTTTTCATGCGCTATGAGATCCTGGCCGACTCCGTGGCGCTGGATGCCGAAGCGCTACGGCGTGCCTTCGCGCCGATTGCCGCAGAGTTCAGCATGGACTGGGCACTGACCGATACTGCCAGGCGTCCACGGGTGGTACTGATGGTTTCCAAGGCCAGCCATTGTCTGGTGGATCTGTTGTACCGCTGGACGGCTAGAGAACTCGATTGCGATATCCCCTGCGTGATTTCCAATCACGACGATATGCGAGCATTGGTCGAATGGCATGGCATTCCCTATCACCATGTTCCCGTGGAGGCCGATGACAAGTCGGCAGCATTCGCCAAGGTGGAGAGTCTGATCGAGTCAGCCGAAGCCGATACCATCGTGCTGGCTCGCTACATGCAAATCCTGCCGCCCGGACTCTGCGAGCGCCATGCTGGGCGAGTGATCAACATCCATCACAGTTTCCTGCCGTCCTTCGCCGGTGCCAAACCCTACCATCAGGCCTATGAGCGTGGCGTCAAGCTGATCGGAGCCACCTGTCACTATGTCACTCAGGAGCTCGATGCGGGACCGATCATCGAGCAGGATATTCACCGTGTCAGCCATTGCCATACTGCCGATGACCTGGTGCGTTTCGGGCGTGACGTGGAGAAGTCGGTGCTGGCACGCGGCCTACGCTGGCATCTGCAGGACCGCGTCCTGATTCACGGTAATAAGACCGTGGTCTTCGCCTAAGCTCGAGTTGTCCGTCATGACCTTCTCCGAGGTGGTGCTGGCGCCCTGGATGTTGGGGGTATGCGCCTTGTTGAGTCTGGTGACCTTGGGGCTGGCAATGAGCCGGCGGCCATGGCGGCTTCTGGCCGCGAACCATGCCCTGCAGCATCGTCTGATGGCCGCCGGGGTGGCGGTCATGCTGTTGTGGCAACTCCGGGCTCAGGCGGTGGACTGGTTGAGTCTGCATCTGATGTTCACGGCGCTGCTCACGTTGGTGTTCAAGGCACCGTTGGCACTATCGATCAACCTGACGGTGAACCTGGCCATGGTAGCGATCGGCAGGGTGGCGTGGCCGATGCTGGGGGTCAATCTGCTGATCAGCGGCGTGGTGCCGGCCATGGTCATGGTCGTGGTCTGGCGTCTGGTGGATCGGTATCTGCCCGACAATTTGCCGGTCTTCCTGTTCGTGTGCGGGTTCTTCGGTAGTGCGATGGCCACGCTGGCTAGCGGTCTGACGATGGTCGTCATCGTGTGGCTGGCGGCCGTCGATGCTCAGGTGCTGTTCATGATCCGCGAGTATGCGCTCTTCCTGCCGCTGCTGATGCCGTCCGAGGCCTTTATCACCGGCATGTTGTTGAGCTTGCTGCTGGTGTATTACCCGCACTGGGTCGCGACCTTCAATCGCCACCGCTATATCGACACCAAATGACAGCTTCCTTTACTGCGATGACAGCGGCAACGTCAATTGACGCCGTGCATCGCGAGACACCAGGCGAACGCCTACGCCGAGCAGGCGCACTGGCCGTCTGGCGCGTTGCCAGGCCTGGGCGAGCAGCAATACAAAGCTTTCGCGACTGGTGGCGTGTCCGCTGGTCTCCAGCGTGGTCAGGCTGAAATCGTCGAAACGGACCTTGACGAACAGTTTGTCCAGGGACGGATGACCATGCTGTTGCAGGCGTGTCTCGAGGCGCTCGACGAGCGGTGTCAGTGCGTCCTTGCAGGCCTCGAGATCGGGCAGGTCACGCTCGAAGGTGGTCTCGACACTCACCGACTTGCGCTCATGCTCGACCTTGACCTCGCGGTCGTCGATGCCGTGCGAGAGTTCGTGGAGCCGCTGGCCGAACTTGCCGAAGCGGGTGATCAGCGACTCGAGGGACCAGGCACGCAGGTCTTCGCAGGTCGTGATGCCCATGGCATCGAGCTTGGCGGCGGTGGAGGGGCCCACTCCATGCAGACGCTTCACCGGCAACCGGCGCACGAAGTCATCGACCTGATCGGGAGCGATCACGAACAGTCCATCGGGTTTGTTCCAGTCGCTGGCGATCTTGGCGAGAAACTTGGAGGGGGCCGCACCCACGGAGATGGTGATGCCGGTGCGCCGTAGCGTCTCCTCCTTCAGCCAGCGTGCCATCCAGGTGGCGCTGCCTTGAAAGCGATCGACGTTGCTGACGTCGAGGAAGGCTTCATCCAGGGAGAGGGGCTCCACGAGGGGGGTGAGTTCGGCGAAGATGGCCTGGATTTGCCGGGATACCGCCCGATATCGGTCGAAGTCGCCCGGCAGCAGGACCAGCTCGGGACATAGACGCAGGGCGCGGGCGGTGGGCATCGCCGAGCGCACTCCGTAAGCGCGTGCCGGGTAGTTGCAGGTGGCGACGACGCCGCGTCGCTCGACGCTGCCACCGATGGCCAGCGGCACTTCGCGCAGTGCCGGGTTGTCACGCATCTCGACTGCGGCATAAAAGCAATCGCAGTCGGCATGCAGGATCTTCCTCGTGTTCATGGCGGACAGCGACAGTCGCGCTAGTTGAGGGCTTGGCCATTGCCACCGCGAATCACGCCCACACCGATCCCTTCGATTTCCAGTGCCTGATGGCGCAGGTCGATCTCGATCGGCGCGAACTCGGTATTCTCGGCGATCAGCCACACCCTGTGACCTTGGCGCTTGAAGCGCTTGACGGTGACGTCATCCTCCAGGCGCGCCACGACGATCTGGCCGTCACGCACGCGGTTGGTGCGATGCACGGCCAACAGGTCTCCTTCGAGGATGCCGATATCCTGCATCGACAGGCCGCGCACCCGTAGCAGGTAGTCGGCCCGCGGGGTGAAGAAGTCCGGCGAGAGAGGGCAATGGCGGTCGATATGCTCTGCGGCCAGGATCGGGCTTCCCGCCGCCACATCGCCAACGATAGGCAAGCCATTGGCGTTCGCGGTATCGGTCTCGTCGCCGCCGCTCTCGTTCTCCTGGCTGGCCAGGCGAATACCGCGAGAGGTGCCGGCAACCATGCGGATCACTCCCTTCTTGTTGAGGGCGCGCAGGTGTTCTTCGGCGGCATTGGGCGAACGGAATCCCAGCGCCCTGGCGATCTCGGCTCGGGTCGGGGGATAACCCAGCTCATGCATGGTCTTGACGATGAAGTCGTAGACGTTCTGCTGGCGTGGCGTGAGAGGGCGGGTCATGCGGCCTCCGCTTCGATGTTGGGATTTGTTCAAGTATACAGCATGTGTTTACATCCAGTAATGGTCATTTGCACATACGCAGCTTCGTTTTAAACGGGGCGGATTGTGACAATCGGCAATGCAGCGTAAACTCTACAATGTTTAAAACAGATGTTTATAGATAAGCAAGAGGCTAGCCGATGGCCCAGACCGATACCGTGACGCGGATTCTCGATACCGCCGAAGTACTGTTTGCCGAGCGTGGCTTCGCCGAGACCTCACTGCGCAATATTACCAGCAAGGCCAAGGTCAACCTGGCGGCGGTGAACTATCATTTCGGCTCCAAGAAGTCGCTTATCCAGGCAGTGTTCGCGCGTTATCTGGATCCTTTCACCGAACGTTTTCACACCGCACTCGATGAGCTCGAGGCCAAATACGAAGGGGAGGTCATCCCCCTGGAAGAACTGCTCGAGACCATGGCGCGCTGCGTGCTGGAGGTGCCTGCCGAACGCAACAGCCTCAAGGTCTTCATGAAGCTCCTGGGGTTGGCCTACAGTCAAGCGCAGGGTCACCTGCGACGCTATATTCAGGAACACTACGGCAGTGTCTTCACCCGTTTCACCGGGTTGGTACGCCAGGCCACCCCGGATCTGCCCGATGCTGAACGCTTCTGGCGCCTGCACTTCATGCTGGGTACGGTGATCTTTACCTTGTCGGGGCTCGACGCCTTGCGTGATATCGCCGAGCAGGATTATGGCGAGCATGTCAGTGTGCGCGACCTGATTCGCCGTCTGCGGCCAGTGGTGGTGGCCGGGATGAATGCTCCGATACCGGCGTCGAGTGGCGATATGCTGCCGGCAGCGGGGTGAGACGATGCACACGCCGAGGCTTGCCGAATTGCCGCCGCGCGATGCCCCATGGGTGGAGATCGACCTCAGTCGCCAATGTCTGGTCATGTGGCGGGGCGAGGAGAGGGTGGGGCAGCATGCCATATCCAGTGGCCGTGCGGGGGCGGGGCAACGCGAGGGCAGTGGTCAGACACCGCTTGGCTGGCACTACGTGCGGGCCGCGATCGGCGACGGCCTGCCGCGTGGCACGGTGTTCCGCGGACGGCGACCCACCGGCGAGATCTTCGATGAGACGCTGGCAGCGGCCCATCCCGAGCGAGACTGGATCCTGACCCGTATCCTGTGGCTGTGCGGTCTCGAGCGGGGCATCAACCGAGGCGGCGACCGTGACTCTCAACGACGCTATATTTACCTGCATGGCACCCCTCCCGGCGAGCCGATGGGAATGGCGGCTTCGCACGGCTGCATTCGGTTGCGTGACGATGCCTTGCTCGAGGTCTTTTCCCTGGCGGTGCCAGGCACGCCGGTATGGGTGCACGATTGAGTGCCGCTGTGCCGGGCGCTAGAATCTCCCTCCTTCAAAGCCAAGGAAGCAGACCATGACCCAACCTCTCGGCCCGGTGATGCTCGATCTGGAGGGGCCCAGCCTCAAGCGTGCGGAGCGTGAGTTGCTCCAGCACCCCGAGGTGGGTGGCGTAATCCTTTTCGCTCGCAACATCGAAAGTGCCGCTCAGGTGCAGGCACTGTGCGCGTCCTTGCGCCGCTTGCGTCCCGACCTGCTGTTGGCCATCGATCAGGAGGGCGGTCGGGTCCAGCGCCTGCGTGAGGGCGTGACGCGTCTGCCGGCCATGCGTCGCCTGGCCCAGGGCTATGACGATGACCCGCATGCTGCCGTGCAACGCTGCCAGGACGCCGGTTGGCTGCTGGGCATGGAAATGGCTGCCTGTGGCCTGGACCTGACCTTCGCCCCGGTACTGGATGTCGACGGCGGTGCGTCGACGGTGATTGGCGATCGCAGTTTCTCCGCGGACCCCCGGGCCGTGGCGGTGTTGGGGGGCGCGTTCATCGCGGGCCTGCACGAGGCCGGCATGGTGGCGGTGGGCAAGCATTTTCCGGGCCATGGCGGGGTGGCCGCCGACTCACACCTGGAACTCCCGGTCGATCCACGGCCCCTCGATGACCTGCGTCACCATGACCTGGTGCCCTTCACCGAGTTGGCCTCGCGCCTGGATGGCGTGATGCCGGCGCATGTGGTGTATTCGGCCTTCGATGACCGGCCGGCCGGTTTTTCTCCCAGTTGGCTGGGTTTTCTACGTGAGGACCTGGGATTCAAGGGAGCGATCTTTTCCGACGACTTGTCCATGGCCGGCGCCGCGCTGGCGGGGGACCCCGCCAGCCGTGCCCTGGCGGCATTGAACGCCGGCTGCGACATGGTGCTGGTATGCAATGATCGCGACGCAGCATTGGCCGCCGTGATCGCTTGCCAAGGACGCGCCAGCAAGCGCCACGCCAAGCTGCGCTATGGGCGCGCTCGCCCCCAGCTCGATGCCTTGGCGGCGCTGTCACGCTGGCGCCGCGTGCATGCCCATATGGAAGCGCTGGCTGGCCACCCTTCCTCCACCTGATCTGCTGTTGATGATGGATTCCATGCCTAAACTCGATCCCCAGTTCCATGAATCGCTGACCACGATGCGTGGTGTCATGGAGCACGCCGACTGCTTGATTTCCCAGACCGAGGTCGAGCGTGCGCTCGATCGCATGGCCGAGGAAATTACCGCCCATCTGGGTGACAAGTTGCCAGTGTTCTATTGCGTGATGAATGGTGGCCTGATTACCACCGGCCACCTCTTGACGCGACTGGGTTTCCCTCTCGAGGTCGACTATCTTCACGCCACCCGTTATCGCGGCGGCTTGCGTGGCGGTCAACTGTTCTGGCGGGTGTCGCCGGAGATTCCCATGGCCGGGCGTCATGTGGTGATCGTCGATGACATCCTCGACGAGGGGACGACGCTCGCCGCCATTCTCGACTATTGTCGCGAGGCCGGGGCAGCGAGCATTTCCACTGCGGTACTGGTCGACAAGCGCCATGATCGCAAGGCCGTGCCGGGGCTCAAGGCCGACTACTGCAGCCTGGAGGTCGCCGACCGTTACGTGTTCGGGTTCGGCATGGACTACAAGGGCTACTGGCGTAATGCGCCGGGTATCTTCGCCCCCAAGGGGTTGTAGGGTACCGAACGCAAGCTATTCGTGGTGCAAACAGGGAGCTTCAGTATGCTGGCGATTATCGGCGGTACCGGCTTGGCCGAAATGGAGGGCCTGGAGATCATTCGGCGACATGGTGCCGAGACACCGCTGGGGGCGGCATCGTGTGGGGTCATCGAGGGGGTATTGAATGGCCATGAGGTGCTGTTTCTGCCGCGCCACGGTCAGCCGCACAAGCTGCCGCCGCACCGGGTCAATTACCGGGCCAACCTATGGGCGCTCAAGCAGGCCGGCGCATCGCGCATCGTCGGTATCAATGCCGTGGGCGGGATCGATCCCGAACTGGTGCCTGGCGCGTTGGTGGTGCCGGATCAGGTGATCGATTACACCATCGGTCGTGAATCGACGTACTTCGATGGTCGCTTCAAGCCACTGGCGCATATCGACTTTTCCTGGCCCTATGACGCTGAGTCGCGCCAGACGCTGTTGATGGCCGCGCAACAGGCCGGTGAAGCGATGGTGGATGGGGGCGTCTATGGCTGTACCCAAGGCCCTCGCTTGGAAACCGCCGCCGAGATCGCCCGCATGGCTCGCGACGGCTGTTCCCTGGTGGGCATGACCGGAATGCCGGAGGCCGTGTTGGCCAGGGAGTTGGAGATTCCCTATGCCTGCCTGGCGCTGGTGGTCAATCCCGCCGCCGGCGTGGTCGATACCGAGATCACCATGGCCGAGATCGAAGCCGTCCTGGAGAGCGGCCTCGAACGGGTCAAGAAGGTGATACGGGCGCTGCTCGGCTAGTTATTATGGGCTACGGGCTACGGGCTACGGGCTACGGGCTACGGGCCGCGAGCATGCTAGCCATAAAGGCAACCAGCCATCACAATCCCTGCTCGAAGCTCGAAGCTCGAAGCTCGAAGCTCGAAGCTCGAAGCTCGAAGCTCGAAGCTCGAAGCTCGAAGCTCGAAGCTCGAAGCTCGAAGCTCGAAGCTCGAAGCTGCCGTCAAAGCCCTAACTCGTGGGTGGCTTCCTCACGCATCTTGAATTTCTGGACCTTGCCGGTGACGGTCATCGGAAAGGCGTCGACGAACTTCACGTAGCGCGGGATCTTGTAATGGGCGATCTTGCCCTTGCAGAATTCCTTCAGTTCCTCGGCGTCGAGGGTTTCGCCGTCGCTGAGCTTGACCCACGCCATGATTTCCTCGCCATATTTCTCGTCGGGTACGCCGATCACCTGGACATCGGAGATCGCCGGGTGGGTGTAGAGGAAGTCCTCGATCTCGCGCGGGTAGATGTTCTCGCCGCCGCGGATGATCATGTCCTTGATGCGCCCCACAATGGCCACATAGCCGTCGTCGTCCATGGTCGCGAGATCCCCGGTGTGCATCCAGCCGGCGGCATCGATGGACGTGGCAGTGGCCTCCTGGTTTTCCCAGTAGCCGAGCATCACGCTGTAACCACGGGTGCACAGCTCGCCTTTCTCGCCGCGTGGGACCACGGCGCCGGTAGACGGGTCGACCAGCTTGACTTCCAGGTGGGGGTGGATGGTGCCCACCGTGGTTACACGCTTGTCGAGCGGCGCGTCCATCTGGGTCTGGAAGCTCACCGGGCTGGTTTCGGTCATGCCATAGCAGATGGTCACGCCATCCATGTGCATCTTGTCGATGACCTGGCGCATCACCTCGATGGGGCAGATGGAGCCGGCCATGACGCCGGTGCGCAGCGTGGAGAGGTCGAACTCCTGGAAGCGCGGGTGTTCGAGTTCGGCGATGAACATGGTCGGTACGCCATACAGGGCTGTCGCCTTCTCGTCGGCAACGGCCTGCAGGGTCGCCTCCGGGTCGAAACCGTCGCCGGGATAGATCATGGCCGCGCCATGCGTCATGCAGCCCAGGTTGCCCATCACCATGCCGAAGCAGTGATACAGCGGTACCGGGATCACCAGCCGGTCCTGCTCGGAGAATCCCATGGTACGGGCGACGAAGAAACCGTTGTTGAGGATGTTGTGATGCGACAGGGTGGCGCCCTTGGGCGCCCCGGTGGTGCCGGAGGTGTACTGGATGTTGATCGGCTCGTCGAACTGCAGGCTGGCCTGCAGTTCGGCCAGGCGCGCGGCCTCGACTTCGTCGGCGCGCTCGAGCAGTGCCTGCCAGGTCAGCATGCCGGGCAGGGCGCGAGCGGCATCCAGGCAGATCACCCGCTCGAGAGAAGGCAGGCGTGAGCAGGAGAGCCCATGCGCACGCTGCTGGGTGAGTTCGGGGACCAGTTCCGCCACCATCGCCACGTAGTCGGAGGCCTTGAAGGCGCCTTGCAGGATCAGTGTCGAGGTGCCGGACTGCTTGAGTGCATATTCCAGCTCGTGGGTGCGGTAACTGGGGTTGATGTTGACCAGGATGGCACCGATCTTGGCGGTGGCGAACTGGGTGATGGCCCATTCGGCACAATTGGGCGACCAGATGCCGACCCGGTCGCCTTTCTTCACTCCCACCGCCAGCAGGGCCCGGGCAGCCTCGTTGACAGCCGTCTGCAGTTCACGCCAGCGATAGCGCAGGTTCTGCTGCAGGCTGAGCAAGGCGTCGCGCTCGGGAAAGCGCTCGACCGTTTCGTCGAAGCATTCACCAATGGTCTGGCCCTTCAGCGGGGTATCGCTGATGCCGCTGACATAGCTGTTGCGAGGGGCGTGCGGAGAGCTGTCATAGGGTGAGTTCTGGCGTGGCATGGTGTTTCTCATCTTGTTGTCGGTCGATAGCGGATGGTGAGCGACACGCTGAGAGACATGGTCGGCCGTCCTTCAACGCGATGGTTGTCGGCGCAGGTTATCGAGCGCCTCCTGGCAGCGTATTTCCACATCATCGAGTTCACGTTGCATCAGGCGGATGTCCTCGAGCTGACGCTCCATGTTGGCGCGCTTCTCGGCGAGAATCTCCAGCAGGCGTTGCAACTGTCGGGCATTGCCGTCGGGCATGGCGTCGTAGAGTTCGATGACTTCACGAATTTCCGCCAGCGAGAACCCCAGTCGCTTGCCGCGCAGGGTGAGCTTGAGCCGGACGCGGTCCTTGTCGTGGTAGATTCGAGTCTGTCCGCGCCGTTCCGGTTCCAGCAGGCCTTCCTGCTCGTAGAAGCGGATGGTGCGCGGTGTGACTTCGAACAACTTGGCCAGTTCGCCGATCGAGTAGGTGCGACGTTGCCGTGCCGGTGATGGCGCATCGGTCAGCATGGCTTCCCGGGTGGGGTCGTTCATGGCGGAATTCCTTTACGAGGCCGGGACGAGAAAGGAATGATCTCCGATCCCAATCGTGCCTTCCAGCCTAGTTGTAGTTGACGTTTACGTAAAGTGCCTGTAGACCAAGGGCTGACTTGCCCCGAACCAAGCAAGTGCTAGGTTGGTGGCATCGAAACCAGTCCTTACGCAGGATGGCCCTGTTGGCCCCTGCCATGAACGATCGCTTGCGGGCGTGCCGTCCGCTCAAGGCGAGAGAGGAGACCGACATGGATTTTTCCCTATCAGACGATCAGCGAGCGCTGCAGCAGGCGGCAGCGGATTTCTCCCGTGCCGAACTCGTCGAGCACGCCGCGCGGTGGGATGCCGAGTCTCACTTTCCCGTGGATGTCATCAAGCGGGCCGGTGAAGCGGGCTTCCTGGGGATCTACATTCCCGAAGACCGTGGTGGGTTGGGGTTATCGCGTCTCGATGCCGCATTGATTTTCGAGCAGCTCGCACAAGGCTGCATTTCGACCACGGCGTATCTGACCATTCACAACATGGCAAGTTGGATGGTCGCCAACTGGGGGAGCGAGGCACTGCGCGAGACCTGGTTGGCACGGCTGATCAGCGGTGAGCTGTTGGCCTCCTACTGCCTGACCGAGCCGGGCTCGGGGTCGGACGCCGCCAACCTGCGGACCAAGGCGGTGCGAGAGGGTGACGAGTATGTGCTCAGCGGCTCGAAGATGTTCATCTCCGGCGCCGGAGCCACCGACATGCTGGTGGTGATGGCTCGCACCGGCGCGGCGGACAGCGGTGCGGCGGGGGTTTCGACGTTTCTGATTGCCGCCGACAGCCCCGGCATCGAATACGGCAAGAACGAGGACAAGATGGGCTGGAAGAGTCAGCCGACACGCCTGGTCAGCTTCGACGGCGTCCGGGTACCGGCCGGTAATCGCCTCGGCGAGGAAGGAGAGGGCTTCAAGATAGCCATGAAGGGCCTCGACGGGGGGCGGCTGAACATCGCCAGTTGCTCGCTGGGGGCGGCCCAGCAGGCACTGACGCTATCGCGCGACTATCTGCGCGAGCGTCGTCAATTCGGTCGGGAGCTGGCCAGCTTCCAGGCTTTGCAGTTCAAGATGGCCGACATGGCGACCGAGCTGACCGCGGCCCGCTGGATGGTACGCCAGGCCGCCTGGCGGCTGGACCAGGGCGACCCCGAGGCCACCGCTCATTGTGCCATGGCCAAGCGCATCGCCACGGACATGGGCTTTCAGGTCTGCAACGAGGCCCTGCAGCTACATGGCGGCTACGGTTATATCAAGGAGTATCCACTCGAGCGCCTGGTGCGCGATACACGGGTGCACCAGATTCTCGAGGGAACCAACGAGATCATGCGCGTGATCGTCGCACGCCGCCTGTTTACCGATGGCATGATCGAGTCACTGCAGTAACGAGTCACAGTAGTAATGGGTGCACCGCTATCACAAGGAGACCTGTGAATGTCAGGACTTGCCGTACGCTTCGATGAACTGCCGACCCGCGACGGTGGCTATATCGGGATAGCCACTCTCAATGCCCCGAAGACACTCAATGCCCTGTCGCTGGAAATGATCCAGCAACTCGACGTCAAACTGAAGAACTGGGCGGCGGATCGCAACGTGGTGGCCGTGTGGCTGGAAGGCGCCGGCGACAAGGCGTTCTGCGCCGGCGGCGACGTCGTCGCCTTGTATCGCGCCACGACCGATGATGCCAAGGAGGTCAACGCCTTCCCCGAGACGTACTTCGCCGCGGAATATCGCCTCGATTACCGGATCCATCGCTATCCCAAGCCGCTGCTGGTATGGGCTGACGGGATCGTCATGGGCGGTGGGCTGGGGCTGATGGCCGGCGGTGGACACCGCCTGGCGACCGAGACCAGCCGTATCGCCATGCCCGAGATCACTATCGGCTTGTATCCGGACATCGGCGCGAGCTGGTTTCTCAATCGCATGCCGCCGGGAGTCGGGGCTTATCTGGGGTTGACCGGCGCCCAGCTCAATGCCCGCGATGCCCTCGACCTGGGGCTAGCCGATCGCATCGTGCCACGTGACCGTCGCGAGGCGCTGCTGGGCGCACTGGAAGAAGCCGATTATGGATCGCGAAGCCTATGCGACCTTCACTCGGGAGTGCATGGCGTGCTGAACCGTTTCGAGAATCGCGAGATTGCCCCGGCCGCTCAGGTATGGCCGCGTCTCGATCATATTCAGTCGCTCACGGCCTGTGCCGATGCCGCCACGGCGACGCGGCGCATCCTGGCCGACCGCAGCGACGATGAGTGGCTCGTGGCCAATCGTGCGCGGCTCGAGGTGGGGTGTCCGCTGACGGCGCAACTGGTATGGCGAATGCTTGCGCGACACCGTCATGGCAGCCTGGCCGACGCCTTCCGCGACGAGCTGACGCTGTCGGTGCAGTGTTGCCGACGGGGCGATCTGGTCGAGGGGGTCAGGGCGTTGCTGATCGACAAGGACAAGAATCCGCGCTGGTCGCATGTCAGTGTCGCGGCGGTGCCGGAGGCCGATATCGAGGCCATGCTGGCGCCCTTGTGGTCTCCGGACGAGCATCCGCTGCACGACCTCTGAGTGTCATGCCTCATCCTTACCAACAATAACGCTACACAGGAGTCCGCTATGCAAATCGCCTTTATCGGTCTGGGCAATATGGGAGCCCCCATGGCCACCAACCTGATCAAGGCTGGCCACCAGGTCAGCGTCTTCGATCTGGTGGAAAGTGCCATGCAGGCACTCGAAGCCGAGGGCGCCCACCGCGCCAACAGCGCTGAACATGCCGCTTCCGGGGCCGAAGTGGTGATCTCGATGCTACCTGCCGGCCAGCATGTGCGGCAGTTGTACCTGGGAGACGACGACGCGCCGGGCTTACTCGATCGGCTTGAGGGCAAGCCACTGATCATCGATGCCTCGACCATCGCCCCGGATGATACCCGCCTGGTGGGCCTGCGGGCCGCCGAGCGGGGTCTGACCTACCTGGATGCGCCGGTGTCGGGAGGGGTCGGTGGTGCCAAGGCCGGTACCTTGACCTTCATCGTCGGTGGCTCGAGCGAGGGGTTTGCCGAGGCGAAGCCGGTGCTCGAAGGCATGGGCAAGAACGTCTTCCACGCCGGTGACATCGGTGCCGGTCAGGTCGCCAAGATCTGCAACAACATGCTGCTCGGTATCCTGATGAGCGGCACCGCCGAGGCACTGGCCCTGGGGGTCAGGAATGGCCTCGATCCGGCGGTGCTGTCCGAGATCATCAAGCAGAGCAGCGGCGGCAACTGGGCGCTCAACGTCTACAATCCCTGGCCGGGAGTGATGGAAAAGGCGCCGGCTTCCAACAACTACCAGGGCGGTTTTCTCACCGATCTGATGGCCAAGGATCTGGGCCTGGCCTGGGAGCTGGCCTTGAAGTCGAAGTCGACGGTACCGATGGGTTCCCAGGCGCGCAATCTCTATGCGCTGCATGCCGCGCAGGGCAATGGCGGCCTGGACTTCTCCAGCATCCAGAAGCTCTACCGAGGATTGGAGGAGTGAGCAGGGACATGCTGCCGTCGTAACGGGGAATTTCCGACCAAAGATGGGGAGGCAAGGCTAGCAATCGATGCGCAATTGATCTACATTTCGTAAAAATGTAGAAATTATTGTCTTGCTGACCCCTTGGAGTCCAACCATGAGCCAGATTACCCCCATCACCTGGGACGACCCCTTCCGGCTGATCGATCAGCTCGGTGAAGACGAACGCATGGTGCAACAGACTGCCCATGACTACTGCCAGGACAAGCTGCTGCCACGCGTGCTGGAAGCCAACCGCTACGAGCGCTTCGATCGCGAGATCATGAACGAGATGGGCGAGCTGGGCCTGCTCGGGGCAACCATCGACGGCTATGGCGGTGCCGGCCTCAACTATGTCAGCTACGGGCTGATCGCTCGTGAGGTCGAGCGTGTCGATTCCGGCTATCGCTCGGCCATGAGCGTGCAATCGAGCCTGGTGATGTACCCGATCCATGCCTTCGGCAGCGAAGCGCAGCGCGAGAAGTATCTGCCCAAGCTTGCCAGTGGCGAGTGGGTGGGGTGCTTCGGGCTGACCGAACCCGACCATGGTTCCGACCCCAACGGCATGAGCACCCGCGCGGTGAAGGTCGACGGCGGCTGGAAGCTCAACGGCACCAAGACCTGGATCACCAATTCGCCGATCGCCGACGTGTTCGTGATCTGGGCCAAGGACGACGAGGGCGTGCTGCGGGGATTCATCCTCGAGAAGGGCATGAAGGGCCTTACGGCACCCAAGATCGAAGGCAAGTTCAGCCTGCGAGCCTCGCTCACCGGCCAGATTGCCATGCAGGACGTGGAAGTCAGCGACGATCAGCGCCTGCCGGGCGTAGAGGGGCTCAAGGGGCCGTTCTCATGCCTCAACCGGGCGCGCTTCGGTATTGCCTGGGGCAGCATGGGGGCTGCCGAGGCGTGCTGGCATGCGGCACGGCAGTATACGCTGGACCGCAAGCAGTTCGGGCGTCCCTTGGCCGCCAACCAGTTGATCCAGAAGAAGCTTGCCGACATGCAGACCGAAATCGCCCTCGGCTTGCAGGCAGCGCTGCGGGTGGGACGCATGATCGACGACGGCCAATTGGTCCCGGAGGTGATCTCGCTGATCAAGCGCAACAACTGTGGCAAGGCGTTGGATATCGCTCGTGTGGCGCGCGACATGCACGGCGGTAATGGCATTGCCGATGAATACCATGTGATTCGCCATATGATGAACCTCGAGGCGGTCAACACCTACGAAGGGACGCACGATATCCATGCGCTGATCCTGGGTCGCGCCCAGACCGGGATCCAGGCCTTTTCGGCGGATTGAGTGCGATGCCAATGTCTAAGGAGATGGTCACGCCGGGCCCCCTGAAGGGACGGCTGGTGCTGGATATGTCGCGAGTGCTGGCTGGCCCCTGGGCTGGTCAGCTGCTGGCCGACCTGGGGGCGCGGGTGATCAAGATCGAGCGTCCCGAGCGCGGCGACGATACCCGTGGTTGGGGGCCGCCGTGGCTGGAAGATGTCGTCGGCGACCCGGTGGAGGCGGCCTATTACCTGTGTGCCAACCGAGGCAAGCAGTCGCTGGCCGTCGACATCACCCACCCCGATGGTCAGGTGTTGATTCGTGAATTGGCCGCTCGCGCCGATATCCTGCTGGAGAATTTCAAGGCCGATGGCTTGCGCAAGTACGGCCTGGATCGTGCCAGCCTGGCCGAACGCAATCCGCGCTTGATCTACTGTTCGATCACCGGCTTCGGTCAGGATGGCCCATATGCCCACCGCGCCGGCTACGACTTCATGATCCAGGCCATGGGCGGATTGATGAGCGTCACCGGCGATCCGGATGGCATGCCGATGAAGACCGGGGTGGCGATCACCGATGTGATGACCGGGCTCTATGCCACCATCGGCGTGCTCGCGGCGCTCGACGAGCGTGAACGCACCGGTCGCGGACGTCATGTGGACGTGGCGTTGCTGGACGTCCAGGTGGCCTGCCTGGCCAATCAGGCACTCAATGCCCTGGTCGCGGGGCGCGACCCGCAGCGGCACGGCAATGCCCATCCCAATATCGTGCCTTACCAGGCCTTCGCCTGTGCCGATGGCTACCTGGTGCTGACGGTGGGCAACGATGCCCAGTTCGCGCGGCTGGCCGCATTGCTTGGCCGCCCCGAATGGGCCAGTGATCCGGCCTATGCCACCAATGGAGCACGGGTGGCCAATCGTGAACGGTTGGTACCCTTGATCGCTGAGTGTCTGCTGTGCCGGGAGCGTGATACGTGGTTGAGCGCGTTTGAGGAGCAGGGGATCCCCGCGGGGCCGATCAATACCGTGAGTGAGGCCCTGAACGATCCACAGGTGCGCCATCGCGGCATGGTCGCCTCGCTCCAGCGAGACGATATCGCCATCCCTCAGGTGGCCAATCCCTTGCGCTTCGACGGCGACTCCCGGACCAGCCCAATGCCACCCCCGGCACTGGGGCAGGACAGCGATAGCGTGCTGCGCGAGATGGGATTGTCGGATGACGATATCGCCCGGCTACGGCGCGAAGGTATCGTCGGTTAACGAGGGGAGAAGCGGCGTTGTAACCCCGCCTCGGCGATCATCCGCGTGGAGATCTCCTCGATGGAGAAACGCGTGGTGTCGATATAAGGGATATGCATCTGGCGGTACAACGCCTCGGCCTGCTGGATTTCCTGCAGGCATTGGTCGAGCGAGCAATAGCGGCTGTTGGGGCGGCGTTCGTTGCGGATTGCCGACAGGCGCCGGGCATCGATGGTCAAGCCGAACAGCTTGTGGCGGTAGGGGGCCAGGGCGCGAGGCAGCTTGAGAGTGCCGTCATCGTCCAGATCGTCTTCGGTGAACGGGTAGTTGGCGGCACGGATGCCGAACTGCAGCGCCAGGTATAGCGAGGTCGGCGTCTTGCCGCAGCGCGATACCCCCACCAGGATGATATCCGCCTTGTCGTATTGATGGGTGCGCGCGCCGTCGTCGTTATCCAGCGCGAAGTGGACCGAGTCGATGCGGTTCATGTAGACGTCGTCACGACCGATCGAATGCGTGCGACCCACGGTATAGGTCGAGTGGGTCGCCAGCTCTTCTTCCAGGGGCGCCAGGAAGGTCGAGAAGATATCGATCTTGAACCCCGGTGCCCGGGTGATCACCTTGCGAATGGCCACATCGACGATGGTGTCGATGATGATCGGTTGTTCGCCATCGCGCGCCGCCGTGGCCGTGATGATCTCGACCAGCGCCTGGGCCTTGTCGGTGCTGTCGATGTAGGGCTTGGTGATCATGCGGATCTCGACTTTCTCGAACTGGGCCAGCAGGCTTCGGCCCAGGGTTTCGGCGGTGATGCCGGTGCCGTCGGAGATGAAGAAGGCGGTGCGGGTCATGGCGGGTCTCATCGGTAATCGTCATGCTGGAGTGTTGTGCCGATTGTCGGGGCTGTTCCCCTATCCGGCAAGCGCCCAGGTGAGTCGACTACAGGAATGCAGAGAATTCGCCGATTGTTGTAAAAATTCTCCACTGACTTCGCTGTTAGACCAATGGCGAATATGGTCCCCGCTTGGTAGGGTTACGAGCATCTGACGACGGCGCCCATATGCCTTGCATCGGTGTCGAATGAAACGAAGGGGGTCTCGTGGAACCGTATATCCTGTGGTTCGATCAGCTCGGTATGGACGACGTCGAGCGTGTCGGTGGCAAGAACGCCTCGCTCGGCGAAATGATCTCCAATCTGGCGCATGCCGGGGTCAGCGTGCCTGGCGGTTTCGCCACCACCGCGCATGCCTACCGCGAATTCCTCGCTCACGAGGGGCTCAACGAGCGCATCAATGCGGCACTGTCGGCCCTCGATGTCGACGACGTCGCGGCCCTGGTCAAGACCGGTGCCGAGATTCGCCAGTGGGTCATCGACACACCGCTGCCGCCGGCCTTCGAGGCCGAGCTGAGGGATGCCTACCAGACGCTGGCCACCAAGCACCCCCATCTCAAGGCTGCGGTACGCTCCTCGGCTACCGCCGAAGACCTGCCGGACGCGTCCTTCGCCGGTCAGCAGGAGACCTTCCTCAATATCGAAGGCTTCGACAACATCAAGCGCGCCGTGCACGAGGTATTCGCTTCACTGTTCAACGATCGCGCCATTTCCTATCGTGTGCATCGTGGCTATGCCCACGAGAATGTCGCGCTTTCCGCAGGTATCCAGAAGATGGTGCGTTCCGAGACGGGGGCGAGTGGCGTGATGTTCACCCTGGATACCGAATCCGGCTACCGTAACGCCGTGTTCGTCACCGCCTCCTGGGGGCTGGGTGAGACGGTCGTGCAGGGGGCGGTCAATCCCGACGAGTTCTATGTACACAAGCCGACACTCGCCGCTGGCCGCCCGGCGGTGTTGCGCCGCAACCTGGGTTCCAAGCTGATCAAGATGGTCTATACCGACGACGCCAGTGCCGGCAGGTCGGTGGCTACCGTCGACGTGCCGCTCGCCGAGCGCGGTCGCTTCTGCATCAGCGACGACCAGGTGATGGATCTCGCCCGGCAGGCAGTGATCATCGAGCAGCACTATGGTCGCCCCATGGACATCGAATGGGCGCTGGATGGCGACGATGGCAAGCTGTACATCGTGCAGGCGCGCCCCGAGACCGTGGTGTCCCAACAGGAAGGCGGCAAGCTCGAGCGCTTCCAGTTGAAGGAGAAGGGCCGCACCCTGGTGGCCGGCCGGGCCATCGGCCAGCGCATCGGCCGTGGGGCGGTCAAGGTGATCCTGACATCCGACGAGATGGACAAGGTCAATGCGGGCGACATTCTGGTCACCGACATGACCGACCCGGACTGGGAGCCGGTCATGAAACGTGCCTCGGCCATCGTCACCAACCGCGGTGGGCGCACCTGTCATGCAGCGATCATCGCCCGCGAGCTGGGCATTCCGGCGGTGGTCGGTTGTGGCGATGCGACATCGGTGCTTGCCGACGGCCGCGAGGTCACGGTGTCCTGTGCCGAAGGCGATACCGGCCATGTCTACGAAGGCTTGCTGGACTACGACTGCAAGACGTCCAGCGTCGACTCGATGCCGGAGATTCCCTTCAAGATCATGATGAATGTCGGCAACCCCGATCGCGCCTTCAGCTTCGCCAGCTTGCCCAATGCCGGCGTCGGGCTGGCACGCCTGGAATTCATCATCAACCGCATGATCGGCGTTCATCCCAAGGCGCTGCTCGAATACGATACCCTGCCGCTGGATCTACAGCAGATCATCGACCTGCGTACCGCTGGCTATGCCGATCCGGTGAGTTTCTACGTCGACAAGCTGGTGGAGGGCATCTCGACACTCGCGGCGTCCTTCCATCCGCAGCGGGTCATCGTGCGCCTGTCGGACTTCAAGTCCAACGAGTACGAGAACCTGATCGGCGGCAAGCTCTACGAGCCCGGCGAAGAAAATCCCATGCTGGGATTCCGCGGCGCCGCGCGTTACATCTCCGAGTCGTTCCAGCCTTGCTTCGAGCTCGAGTGCCGGGCACTGAAGCGGGTGCGTGACGAGATGGGGCTCGACAATGTCGAGATCATGGTGCCCTTCGTGCGTACCCCGGATGAAGCCAAGTCAGTCGTGGAACTGTTGGCAGACAACGGCCTGGTGCGTGGCGAGAACGGCCTCAAGGTCATCATGATGTGCGAATTGCCGGCCAATGCGCTGTTGGCCGACGAATTCCTCCAGTACTTCGACGGCTTTTCCATTGGCTCGAACGACCTGACCCAGCTCACCCTGGGGCTGGATCGCGACTCCGGTATCGTCGCGCATCTTTTCGATGAACGGAATCCGGCGGTGAAGAAGCTGCTGGCCATGGCCATCACCGCCTGCAAGGCCCAGGGGAAATACGTAGGCATTTGCGGGCAGGGCCCTTCAGACCACCCCGAATTGGCCAAATGGCTGATGGAACAGGGCATCGACTCGGTCTCGCTGAACCCGGACGCCGTGCTCGAAACCTGGTTCATGCTGGCCGGCGAAACGCTGGCCTGACCCCATCTCGTGGCGAAACCGCACCCGGCTGACCGGCGTCAGTCGGGTGCGGTCGATTTGACGGGTCAAGATCGCAACCAATTGCGCAGCTTGACCAGCAGCAGAGCACCATCGCTGAGTTCACGCCTGTCTGCCAACAGTTCGGAGAGCAGGTCGGGGCGGTCGGTGATGATGTTGTCGACGCCCAGGTCGATGAGCTGTGACATGCGTGTGCGGTCGTTGACCGTCCAGGTGTGCAGTTCGTAGCCGTAGCGCTGCGCGGCCTGGATCTCGCTCTCGCTGATGCGGTTGTGGCGCAACCCGAGGGCATCGAAGCTGGTGCGGTCCAGGGTGCCGGGCAGCACGAACTGTGCCAGGAGCGTGGTGTGCAAGCGCGACTCGCGAGCCTCGATCTCGCGCACCAGCGCCGGCGACATGGTCGCCATCAGCACTTCGTCGCGCACATCGGGACCGCCACACCGCGCTGCATCCTTGCTCTCTTCGCGACATCGCGCCCGCGCCCGATTTTCGCGTTCGAGGCTGTCCAGCACCACTTCCACCAGCGCCAGTTCGCGCCCCGGGTCGGGCTTCAGCTCGATCATCAGTGAACCCTGGTGACGGGTTCGTTTCAGGGCTTCATCGAGGGAAGGGATCCGCTCGCCGACGAAGGCATCGCCGAACCAGCTCCCGACGTCGAAGTGCTGCAATTCCTCCCACGTCAGGTCGCGTAGATTGCGGGGGTCGCCGGTAAGGCGCTGCAGACTGCGATCGTGGAAAAGCACCGGCTGTTCGTCGGCAGTCAGTCGCACATCGACCTCGACGTAGTCGGCACCGTGGAGGATCGCCTGATCGATGGCGGCCAGGGTGTTTTCCGGTGCGCTAAAGGAGCTGCCACGGTGCGCGGTAATTTGCACCTCGTCACGCAGTTCGAAACTGTTGACGATCAGCGACGCCTGACTGAAAGCGAAGACCAGTACGGTGATTTCCACTCCCCAGGCCAACAGCCCGGGATGCGCGCTGGCCGGCGGTGTAGGAGGGCGCGTCTCGCGGTGAGCCAGGCGCAAGTACAGGCAGGCGGCCAGGAGACTGTTGGCGGCGATGCCCAGGAAGGTAATGGCCAGCGTCAACAGCACATAGCCACTCACATAGGCCAGCATGGCCGGTATCAAAACCGCGTTGCGCTCCGGGAGTAGCCACAGCAGCGGTGTGCCGAGCCGATCCAAGGCCGTGCTGACGATGACCGGCAGGGCGATGATCACCAGCAGCAGCGCGATGACGGCCACGGCGATATGCCGACGGCGACCACGCGTCAGATGGTGGCTGCGCGTCAGCGCGGCGCGTGGCGACAGGTTTTCCAGCATCAATGCCGGCAGGGCCAGAATCCAGCGAAAATACAGGGTGGCGGCCAGCGATATCCAGATCACCACCACCGGCAGGCTGACGGCGAGGAACAGCCACAGGGCCGGCGGGCGGATTCGTTGCACGTACGAGGGCTCCAGGCCGCCGAGGAAGAGACTGTATAGCCAGCCCACCGTCAGCGCGAGGGGGAGGATCAGCAACAGGTGGGTGCCGACCTGCAAGACGACCAGTCCGGCCAGGC
Organism: Litchfieldella rifensis; assembly: GCF_042646605.1. Taxonomy (NCBI): domain Bacteria; kingdom Pseudomonadati; phylum Pseudomonadota; class Gammaproteobacteria; order Oceanospirillales; family Halomonadaceae; genus Litchfieldella; species Litchfieldella rifensis. The sequence goes on from NZ_JBHRUG010000031.1 coordinate 113,283, forward strand.
CGGGCAAGCGGCGCAATGTGCTCCATAGGGCTTCGCCGGCCAGGTGGTAATGGTTGTCACGGGGGCGAATCGCTACCAGGATCATGCCTGCTTGTTGCAGGTACAGGATCAGAAAGGACAGGCCGATGGCCGCCAGTAACCACAGGATGCCGAAGGGCGTCAGCAGGATGTCGAGCAGCTCGCTGTTGGTGATTACGGGGCGACCAAGCTGCTTCAGCAGGTTGGTGAGGGTCCATGCCATGGCTGGCAGCAACACTGCCGTGGCCAACACGGTGAAGAACAGGTGATAGGCCAGCAGTGGGCGCAGGTGCTCACGCAGTGAGCGAGTGAGGTCACCTGCGAGCTGGGATAGGTGCAGCATGCCACTCCGAGATATCGAAGATGATAACCGTTAGCCTCGCACCGCCTCGTGTGGTTGGCAATGCCAATCACTCCGCACTCGATTCGACTTTCTTCGCTGCAACCGCGCTGTCTCGACGGCGGCGGTTGCTGCCATCAAGGGGGTCAACCTTCCAGGGGTAGCCGTTCGTCGGCGATCAAGATACCGTTGTTGTCGGCATAGAGCCATTGTTCGGGAGAAATGGTAGCGCCGGCGAAGGTCACCGGGATATCGCGCACGCCTTCGCCGCGCTTCTCGCTCTTGCGGGGATGCACGCCAAGCGCCTGAACGCCAAGCTCGGTTTCGGCCAGCATGTCAACATCGCGTACGCAACCGTAGATCACCAGCCCGGCCCAGCCATTGTCGGCTGCCTGATCGGCCAGCATGTCGCCAAGCAGGGCACAGCGCTGAGATCCCCCGCCATCGACAACCAGGATCGCACCATTGCCTGGTTCAGCAACGGCTTGTTTGACCAGTGAGTTGTCCTCGAAACACTTCACGGTGCGGATCGGACCACAGAAGGCTTCACGGCCACCGAAGTTGGCGAAGATCGGGTCGAGCACAGCGACCTCGGGGTGAGCATCGCAGATATCCGGGGTGACGATACGGCTCATGACAGAGTCTCCTTTCTGGAGTTTCCTTGGAAGCGGCTTCCACGATCATGTCACAGTGGACCTGAAGGTAAATCCACCCTTCGCCGCAGGCAGGCAAAGAAATGCCGGGCATTGCCCGGCATCGTTCTGGAATGAGGTGAAAGCATCAGAATCTCCATCCCACCGAGGCGGAGAAGGTATCGATCCGGTAGTCGCTATCGAAGTCGTAGCGCTCGTATTCGGCGCGTAGCAGGAAGGGATCGAAATTGAGCTGTGCTCCCACACCATAGACGGGATCCGTTCCGTCATTGTCCTGAAGGTCGAGGTTGGCGTCACCGAGATTGCCGTCGACATCGGTCTTCCATTGGGCCATCCCTGCCTTGGCAAAGGCCGTGAACCACGAGGTGACCGGCAATTGGCCGACCACACTGACGCCGTAGGCGTCCGACTCGAGGTCGGTATTGGCGAAGTCATTGCCTTTCAGTCGGGTGCGACCCAGGTCGGCATAGAACGCCTCGGCGGCAACGAAGGGAGTGAACTGGTAACCGGCGAAGCCTTTCCAGACGTTGTCTTCATCGTCGAGTTCGAAATTGCGACCGCCGCTTTCGATGAAGTCATCGACATCTTCGCGTTCGTTCTCCAATGAGCTGAAACCGGCACCGGCACCGAAATACGGACCCCGGCCCTCATGAGGGTCGGCCAGCACGTGGGAGGCGGCGAGCAGGGACGTTGAAGCCAGAGAGACGGTAAGCAGTGTCCTGAGTCTCATGATTCCCTCCTTGAAGCATCGAGTGGTCATTCTTATGCGCGATGGCAATGGCATCCCCCCATGCAACCGCATGACCTTTATCTAGACTCTAGGCTTGCTCCGGGGCGGGCTCAATACTTAGCGTGTTAAGAAAGGTATGGGGGTGTCGCTTTAAGGAGACACCTGGCGGCAAAAAAGCGCCCCGCTCGGGGGCGGGGCGCTTCGGTCATCGGCTATGGCGTATACCGCTGTAAAGCGATATTGCCATCGATGTTGCGAGCATCGGCGACGAAGGGAGTGTTCCTCGGGTCGTGATCAGGCTTGCTGAGCGACCGGAATCACATTCGAGGCGATCTTCTGATACTCCTCGATTTCATGGAAGTTCATGTAGCGATAGATCTCACCGGCCATCGCATCGAACTGTCCCATGTAGCCTTGATATTCCTCCACGGTCGGCAGACGGCCTTCCACCGCGGCGACGGCGGCAAGCTCCGCCGAGGCGAGGTAGACGTTGGCACCGTCGCCCAGACGGTTGGGGAAGTTGCGGGTCGAGGTGGATACCACCGTGGACTTGGCCGCAACGCGTGCCTGGTTACCCATGCACAGCGAGCACCCTGGCATTTCCATGCGCGCCCCGGCGCGACCGTAGATGCCGTAATAGCCTTCCTCGGTCAGCTGATGTTGGTCCATTTTGGTCGGCGGTGCAAGCCACAGGCGGGTTTTCAGGCTGCCGGCCGGCTGTTTCTCGAGCAGCTTGCCCGCAGCACGGAAGTGGCCGATGTTGGTCATGCACGAGCCGATGAACACTTCATCGATTTTCTCGCCGGCAACATCGGACAGCAGGCGGGCATCATCCGGATCGTTGGGAGCACAGAGGATGGGTTCCTTGATCTCGTCGAGGTCGATCTCGATGACTTCGGCGTATTCCGCATCCTTGTCGGCGCGCATCAGGCTCGGGTTTGCCAGCCAGGCTTCCATGGCCTCGACGCGCCGGCTGATGGTGCGTTCGTCGCCGTAGCCGTTGGCGATCATCCACTTGAGTAGGGTGATGTTGGACTTCAGGTACTCGCTCACGCTCTCCTCGGAGAGAGTGATGGTACAGCCAGCGGCGCTGCGTTCGGCGGAGGCATCGGAGAGTTCGAAAGCCTGCTCGACGGTGAGATCCTCGAGACCCTCGATCTCCAGCACACGACCGGAGAAGGCGTTCTTCTTGCCGGATTTCTCGACGGTCAGCAGGCCGTTCTTGATGCCGTAAAGCGGAATGGCATGGACCAGGTCGCGCAGGGTCACGCCCGGCTGACGCTTACCCTTGAAGCGCACCAGCACCGACTCCGGCATGTCCAGCGGCATGACCCCGGTGGCGGCGGCGAACGCTACCAGGCCAGAGCCGGCCGGGAAGGAGATACCCATCGGGAAGCGGGTGTGGGAATCGCCACCGGTGCCCACGGTGTCGGGCAGCAGCATGCGGTTCAGCCACGAGTGGATGATGCCGTCACCGGGGCGCAGCGAGACACCGCCCCGGTTCATGATGAAGTCGGGCAGGGTGTGATGGGTTTCCACATCGACCGGCTTCGGGTAGGCGCTGGTGTGACAGAACGACTGCATCACCAGGTCGGCCTGGAAGCCCAGGCAGGCCAGGTCCTTGAGCTCGTCGCGGGTCATCGGGCCGGTGGTGTCCTGCGAGCCCACAGTGGTCATCTTCGGCTCGCAGTACATGCCGGGACGAACGCCCTCCATGCCGCAGGCCTTGCCGACCATCTTCTGGGCCAGGGTGAAGCCCTTGCCGGTATCGATCGGTTGCTCCGGCGTCTTGAACACGTCGGACGGGCCCAGGCCGAGCTCGGCGCGTGCCTTGTCGGTCAGGCCGCGGCCGATGATCAGCGGGATACGGCCCCCGGCACGCACTTCGTCGAGAATCACGCGGGTCTTGAGTCCGAAGGTGGTCAGCACCTCGTCGCTGTCGTGCTTGCAGACCTTGCCCTCATAGGGATAGACGTCGATGATGTCACCCATCCCCAGCGTCGAGACGTCCATCTCGACGGGCAGGGCGCCTGCATCCTCCATGGTATTGAAGAAGATCGGCGCGATCTTGCCGCCGAAGCAGAAACCACCGGCGCGTTTGTTGGGCACATAGGGGATGTCGTCGCCGAAGAACCACAACACTGAGTTGGTGGCGGACTTGCGCGAGGAACCGGTACCCACCACATCGCCGACATAAGCGACTGGGTAGCCCTGGGCCTTGACCGACTCGATCTGGGCCAGAGGGCCCTTGGTACCGGGCACTTCCGGCTCGATGCCGTCGCGTTCGTTCTTGAGCATGGCGTTGGCATGCAGCGGGATATCCGGGCGTGACCATGCATCCGGAGCCGGCGACAGGTCGTCGGTGTTGGTCTCGCCGGGCACCTTGAACACGCTCAGGGTGATCTTGTCGTCGAGTTTGGGCTTGGCCAGGAACCATTCAGCATCGGCCCACGATTGCAGGACGTCCTTGGCGACGACGTTGCCGGCCTTGGCGCGCTCGGCGACATCGTGAAAGGCGTCGAACATCAACAGGGTATGCTTGAGCTGTTCGCCGGACTCCTTGGCCAGGTCGGCGTCGTCGAGCAATTCGACCAGGGTGGCGATATTGTAGCCGCCCTGCATGGTGCCTAGCAGCTTGATCGCATGGGTCTTGTCGATCAGCGGCGAAGCGGCTTCGCCCTTGGCGATGGCGGTCAGGAAGCCGGCCTTGACGTATGCGGCCTCATCGACACCGGGGGGAACGCGATGGGTGATCAGTTCGAGCAGGAACTCTTCCTCGCCGGCGGGCGGGTTCTTGAGCAGCTCGACCAGTTGTGCCATTTGTTCCGCATTCAGCGGCTTCGGCGGCACACCCTCAAGCGCGCGTTCCTCGACATGTTGGCGATAAGCTTCGAGCACGGTAGGACCCTCTATATGTTTCGCTACCAAAGCGACTCCGCGGAAATTGACGTCAACGGCAATTAACGTCGGCGAAAATGGCCGCTTTGGTGCTAGTGGTAACCATGTTGATGGTGCCGTGGATTCTACGTGAAACTGTCGACAATGTTAAGCGGTGCCCGTCGCTCAGGCCTAGAACTTTGGTCTTCGCGGCGCTGCACATGGCACCATGGGCGTGCCGAGCGCCGCCTGGCGCGGTAAAATGGCGACAAACGACGAGAGGGAACATGAGCCGACGAATCGTTTCGCCCTGCGTAGGGTTGTGCTCGACAACGGTGGGAGATCCGGTGTGTCGTGGCTGTCAACGCCACGATGCGGAAATCCGTGAATGGTTCAGTCTGCTGGACCGGGAGCGCGAGTTGCGCATGGCAGAACTCGATGCCTTACGGGAGCAGGTCGCGGAACATTTCTTCCGCGTCTTCGACGCCGAGGCGCTGGAGGCCCAGATGCGACGTCACCGCATTCGCTTTCGTCCCGAGCAGCCACCGTTATCGCGTGCAGTGGAGTTACTGCGCGTCGGCCGTCAGCACATTCGCGACTTGTCCCGCTATGGGCTGGAACCAGTAGCGACAGGCCAGGGGCTGGCCCCCGAGGTGCTTTATGCCGAGCTGACAGGGGCATTGTTGACCGCTGCCCGCGAGCGTCATCGGCACGACCCGTTGAGCTAGGAACCGCTCGGCCCGATGAGTATTGCTGAAGGCAGAAATTGCACCGTTTTTCCGTTATCCACCATCACGCTGAACCACTATCCAGAGATAAGATGCAAGAGACATTGGAAGATTTGTTGCCTGAAGCGCTGCTGGGTTTCCTGGCCTGTTCGACTCCTCAGGCGTGGGTGGAGCAGGCACTGCAGAACCAGACGCTATTGTTGATCGATCACGCCCAGTGCGAGAAGAAGGCGGCATCCACCGCCATGAGTTTGATGTATCGCTATGTGGATCGTCCGTTGTTGCTGACCAAGATGTCACAACTGGCTCGGGAAGAGTTGCTGCATTTCGAGCAAGTGATCAAGATCATGGGGGAGCGCGGCATTACCTATCGTCATTTGAGTGCGTCGCGCTATGCCGAAGGACTGCGTCGCCATGTCAGGACTGAAGATCCGGAACGATTGGTCGATATCCTGATTGTCGGTGCCTTTATCGAGGCTCGTAGCTGCGAACGTTTCGCGCGGCTGATACCGCATCTCGATACCGAGCTTGCCAAATTCTATCGCAGTCTGGTTAAGTCGGAAGGGCGTCACTATGAGGATTACCTGATGTTGGCGCGACGTTACGCAGGGAACGAGAGTGAGCAGGACATCGAGGCGCGCATCGGCTTCTTTGCCGAGTGCGAGCGGCGATTGATCGACTCACCGGATGAAACGTTTCGTTTTCATAGCGGCATGCCAATGACGGCATGAGCCGGGGGCCCGGTCTCCGAGGCTTGCCAGGCCGGGTTTGACGCGGCTCAGGGCAATGATGAGCGGCACTTTCGCCAATACAAGATAACGCAGGAACCAAATGATGCGGGATCCGTCTGTCAACGAGCAGTTATCGCTGTTTGGGCATTTTTCGCTGACGCTTGGCGAGGATAGCCTGACGCAGTTCAGTTACGACAAGGTCAAGGCACTGCTGGTCTACCTGCTGTTGCACAAGCAGCCGGTCAACCGCGCCACTCTTGCCGAACTGTTGTGGCCGGACCAAGGGTTGTCGTCCGGGCGTACCAACCTGCGTCATGCCTTGCATTGCCTGCGCCAGTCATTGGGCGATGAAGCCGATCAAGTGCTGGTGGTGACGCGGCAGACCATTGCCTTCCGATTCCCCGAAGGCTGGCGCTTCGACCTTCATGAGCTCCAGTCCCTATTGGAGGCATCGCCGGATATCGCCACACTGGCAACCGTGCTCGAGCGCTATCGCGGCGACCTGGTGGAAGAATTGCAACTGTCGGCTTGTGCCGAGTTCCAACGCTGGCTGCTGCGGGTACGCAATGAGTGGCGCCAGCGCGTAATCGCCTTTGCCGAGACGGTACTGGAGCGGCATGACGAGGTGCCCGATGGACTGCTGAGAACCCTCGTCAGCCGCTTCTCCGGTTATGGTCCGTTCCACGAACGCCTGGTTCGCCAGCTTGCCGAGCAAGGCCAGCCGGCTGCTGCCCATGAGCAATACAACGCCTATCTGCAGCTTCTGGCCCTGTCCGGGCAGCAGCCCGAGCCGGGGTTCCTGCAACTGGCCCGTTACTGGTCCGAAGGCAAGACCGATATGCAGAGTCTGTCGCCGCAGGGTGCGTTTTCTCGCGCGTTGGCATTGGACAGTGCCCCCTTGAGCGATGATGAGATCGAGCAGCGGCAGCTATCGGTCATGGCGATTCGCCTGCGTCTGCAAGGGGAGTGGCAGGACCGTGCCGAAACACGCGCCTGTCTGGCCTTGCAGATCGAACTGATGCGCTGGCTCGAGCAGCAGTGTCACCATCTGGGCGGTTTTTGGCTGCCCGGGGCGACCGGAGGCCTGGGGCTGGCTTGCTTCGGTACCCATGGGCCGGCTCATCAGCTCGCCGAACTGGTGGCATTGTACGAACATTGCCGTCGTACCCTGCCCGAGGAGTGTGCCCGTCACTGGAGCGGCGAAACCGACATGCCGCAGTTCGAACTGGCAGCCGGCCTCAACAGCGGCCGGGTGGTCTATCTCCCCGAACGCCAGCTGGTCGATCCTCTGGGGCAGGTCACGCAAGGGTCTCTGGAATTGATGAGCGCCGCCGAGGGCAGTGAACTGGTGATTTCACAGGAGGCCAGCCAGCACATGCCCCCTGCGCTGGACCTGCAGCCGCGTTTGTCATCGCGGCTGGTGGCCAGTGATGGCCGCGTGCGTCTCAGAGCGCTGGTCCTGGGGACCAATGAGGGCGGGCGCGAAGCATTGCCACCGAGTCTGGTCGGTCGTGAACCGGCACTGCGCAAGCTGCGCGATGCCTTGGCCAGAGCGGGAATCGGTCTACGCCAGAGCGTACTGGTACGAGGGGCGTCGGGAATGGGCAAGTCGGCGTTGCTGGTGGGCTTTCGTCAGCTCGAGCAGAGCCGCGATGCTGCCATCTGCTGGCAACCGACCACACGACTCTCGGTACAGGCTCCCTATGGCGTGGCTCGCTCCTTGCTGCGCTGGCATTTTGGCGAAGACCCCGATGTCGCCCAGCTTGACAGGCTGCTCGAGGGTTGCTCGTCACTGGTCATGGATCCTCCGCGCCGGCAACTGCTGGAAGAAGCGCTAGGCGTTCGCGAGCCCGAGCAAGTCTCGGTCCTGACCCAGAGTGGGGAGGCCGTGGAATTGGTCGTCAAGCTCCTGCACGCCTTGATCGAGACCCTGACCGCCGAGCGCGCCCTGGTATTGATGATCGACGACCTGCAGTGGGTCGACGAACCATCGTTCAAGGTGCTGGCCGGCCTGCAGGCGCGCCTGCCGATCAACTGCCCGTTGTTGCTGGTGGCGAGCCACCATGGTCGCGAACCCTTGCCGGCCAAGCTGCACTGGGACCAACAGGTGATATTGGGACGGCTGGACAGCGCGCAATCCTCACGCCTGTTGTCGCAGTTGGCCAGGCGCTACCGCTTGCACCTCAGCCCACGCCTGCGCAGTCAGTTGATCGAACGTTGCGATGGAGTGCCGCTGTATCTGCAGGAAATCTGTCGTCGCCTGGATATGGACCGCCGTGAAGGGCGTAGTGTGAACATCGATGAACTGCCGCGCGGTTTGCTGGGATTGCTTGCCAGCCGAATCGACCAGCTCGACAGCGACCGTGAGGTGGCCCATGTGGCGGCGGTGCTGGGACGCCAGTTCCGGCTCGATTTCCTGGGTGAATGCAGTGGCTGGGAGAGCACACGACTCAAGCTGGCGCTCGACCAGATGCGTCGTCTGGAGATCATCGAGCCTTGCGGTGGCGAAAGCGAATGCGAATACCAGTTCAGTCACCAACTGTTGCAAGAGGCGGCTTATCTGTCATGCCCCCGCGACGTGCGAGTGCGCATCCATCGTCAAGTGGTCAGCTTGATCGAAGAGCGTTTCCCGATGTGGATCAGCCGTCACCCCGGCGACTTCGCCACCCACCTGCGTCGCAGCGGTCATTATGCGCGTGGCGCGCGCTATTTCGAATTGGCGGCTCGCGAGGCACTGAAGGTCTGCGCCAACCGCACGGCCTTGAAGATGGCCGATTTCGGTTTGGCGAGCCTGAGGCACGTCGAAGGCCAAGGCGAGCGAGAGGTCAGCCTGCTGACCGTGCGTGGCCAGGCAGCCTTCGCGCTGGAAGGGCATGGTTCGCCGACCGCTCACGAGAGCTTCGTGCGTGCCCGCGAACTGCTCGCTTGCGAGGGCAGTGACAGCGATGAGGAGGCCGATCTCGAGCAACGCTTCCTGGTCAAGTGGGGGCTATGGGTCGGTTGCAGTCAGCGTCATGCGCATGCCGATGCCTTCACGCTGGCATCCAAGCTGGCCGACTTGGCAGCCCGCCTCGATGACCCTCGCTATCGACGCCTGGCCGATTATGCCCGTGCCAATTGCGAATATTGGGCCGGACGCATTCGCCAGGCCTATGATCATCTGGAAGAGATCGACCCGCTGAACCAGCCGATGCTGATCGAGTGGTTGCCGTTCTCCGATCATCCCCAGGTGGCGGCGGCATGCTTCCAGGGCTGGGCCCTGTGCCTACGGGGCGACTACCGCCGCGCCGAACAGCAGGCCGAGGCCGCCATTCGCCTGGCTGAACGCTTCAATCACCCCGGGTCGTTGGCCATGGCGCTGTTGTTCTCCGCCGCGGTCTATCGTCAGCTGGGACACGTGCACCTGGCCGGAACCCGAGCCCAGCGAGCCTATGACCTGACCGGCACGCCGGATCTCCACTTGTGGCAGATGTCGGCGCAGAGCGTGCTGGGATGGCTGCGGGCCCTCGCCGGGGACCGCGAAGGCCTGAGGCAATTGCAGGCCGGCATGGAAGAGTTCGATGAGGTGACCGGGCGGGACCGCCATCAACGGCCCGTGCTGTGGTTCGTCGATGCCTGCATGGCGCTGGGCGAACTCGAGCGTGCCGAGGACTACCTCGACCAATGCTTGCTGATCGCCGAGGAGCGTGGTTCGTTGTACTTGCCGGAACTGGCCATTCAGTTGGCCCGGGTACGCCAGCGGTTGGGCCATCCTCGGGAGGCGGTGCGTCTGCTGGTCGAGCAGGCCCTGACACAGGCGCGGGAACACGAGAACCTGCATCAGCAACTCAACGCTCTGGAGCTATGGCTGACGTTGGTCGATCCTCGTGATGCTAAAGCCCGCGAGGAGTTCCGGCGCCTGCTGGGCGAAGTGTCGCATAGCGACGCTCCGGTGCTGGTGCGCTGGCGGACCTTGCTGGATCAGCGGCAGCTGTATCCGGTCAGCGTCGAGTCCTGAGCGACGAGAATGCCCGTGCCCACTTCGTTGCGGTGATTGGCGAGGAGACGGCTGCCGTTCAGGTCGCCGCCTCCCAGGCGTCGATACGGGCCAGCGCCTGCTGACGATCGGTTCCGCATAGCTCCGGGTCGTAGTCGAAGCGCCTGCAGACGTCGGGGCGGCGCGGGTCGCCGAACAGGCGACAGAGATGATCGGCGTCGAGCTGGACGCAGCGCACCCCAGCCGGCTTGCCATGGGGCATTCCGGGGATCGCCGAGCTGATCGAAGGAGCGATGCAGCACGCGCCACAGCCGGGGCGGCATCCCCCCGCATGGGGTGAGGGCTCGGTCGACCTGGCGATGAGTTCCGTGGTCATGGCCATGCCTCGGCGATGGCGCCCTTGTTGATCCCTTCGAACGCCTGAACGCGGATGCGATGGCCGCTGTCGCGTGCGATTTCTTCAGCCAGCCAGGCGGCGATATGTTCGATGGTGGTGGGGGTGGGCAACACCGCGCATCGCGATGCTGGCAGACACAGGAAGAAACGTCCCTGAGGGGCCTGATAGCGACTGGCCAATAGCCCGCGTGCTTCAGCATCCCCGGCGGCGGCGATATCCGCCTTGTCCATCAGGTAGCGGTCGGCCAACCATGTCGCCCAGTGCGCTTCGAGCGCCGTGTCGCGTTGTCCATCCTTCCAGATGTGGAGTCGCGAGCGGTGGCCATGCGCAATGCGCTGACAGTTGCCGGCGTGACGCTTGAGCCCATGACTGTAGCAGTAGACCGCTCCGTCGACACTCTCCTCGCGCAGTGTCAGGCGAATGTCGCTGACCCGAGGCGGGGGGCGGCGCATCAGTTCCTGGGAGAAGTGGTTGCCCAGTCGTTCGGCCGTGATCTCGCTCCACGGAAGCAGGGTAAAGGCCTGGCGCGGACCGCGGACTTCCATGGCATAGGGCGCCTGGGTGCGAATGCACAGTCCTTCGCTGCACTCATGAACCATGACGCCAGGGGCGCGGGTAGGAACCAGCAAAGTGTGATCGGCGCCGGCATCGAGGCGTGACTTGATCCAAGGCTTGACCTCGCCGAAGTCGAACAGCATGCCGTCTTCGCCGAGCTCGCCATCGAGTTCGGCGTCGATATGCCAGCTGGCGCCAACCAGGCCACGCATTGGGCACCATAGCGACACGTCCAACTGGGTCAGGGCATTGACGAAAAGGGTCATCAGTCTATCCCCGCGATCTTGTGAGTCTGCAAGGAAAGTTGCCACTGCGGCGCTCTGAGACAATAAGCGACCGTTTCCGCCATGGTATCGCCCTCACCGTGCAGCGGGGCAAGGTCCATGGGTTGCAGATAGAAATGTCGGAAGTCGAGATGTGCAAAGCGTTCGGGGAGGGCATCCGGTTGAGGATAGACCAGCTTGAGTTCGTCACCGTGGGTGACCACCAGGCGGCTCGTCCCCTTGGGGCTGACGCATAGCCAGTCGATGCCCGAGGGCGGGGCGATAGTGCCGTTGGTCTCCACCGCGATCTCGAAGCCACGCTCATGCATGGCATCGATCAGGAGGTCGTCGAGCTGCAACAGTGGTTCACCGCCGGTGAAGACCACATAGGGTAGGGCATTGCCGGCTGGGGCCGGCCACAAGGCGCTCAAGTGATCCGCCAGTGCCCCGGCGTCCCGGAAGCGTCCGCCGTTCTGGCCATCGCTGCCGACGAAATCGGTATCGCAGAAACGACACAGGCTTTCGGCACGATCCCGCTCACGGCCCGACCACAGATTGCAGCCGCTGAAACGGCAGAAGACGCTGGCGCGTCCGGCGCGGGCTCCTTCACCCTGAAGCGAGTAGAAGGCTTCCTTGACGCTATACATAAGGCTTTCCTCCGCCCGTGGCTGGCGGTGGACCGGAGTCATGGGAAGTCGTCGCGGTAGGTTCGCGCCGCTGTCGATAGCGCAGGGGATCCTCGATACCGTGGGCGGCGAAGGCCGCCAGCCGCTCTCGGCAGCTACCGCATTCTCCGCAGGCCAGTTCCTCGCCCAGGTAGCAGGTCCAGGTGTCAACGTAATCGAGCCCCATGGCGAGACCGTCGGCGAGAATGTCCCGCTTGCTGCGATGCAGGTAAGGAGCGCAGATCTCCACGGCGTCGAAGTTGGCAATGGCGGCCACGGCGTTCATCTTCTCGACGAAGACGGGGCGGCAGTCGGGGTAGAGCACGTGGTCACCGCCATGCGCGCCGTAGAAGACCTTGTCGGCACCGAGGTTTACGGCGTGCGCGATGGCCAGCGACAGCAGGATCATGTTGCGGTTGGGGACCACGGTCGCGGTCAGGTTGTCCTTGGCGTAGTCGCCGCTGGGCATCTCGCGACTGGCGTCGGTCAGTGCCGAGCCATCGATCAAACCGTGAATGGCGCGAATGTCCACTATCCGGTGGGCGACGCCGAGGCGTTTGCATACGTGTGCCGCGACATCGAGTTCGCGAGAGTGGCGCTGCCCGTAATCGAAGGACAGGACATGCAGTGCGTAGCCTTCGCGTCGTGCACGGTGCAGCACGGTAAAGGAATCCATGCCACCGGAATAGATGACCACGGCACGAGGTGCCGACGTAGGTGGGGTCGGGAGATTCGACATGACAGCAGGGTCCTGGCGGAGAATTTATTTTGCCGCAATCAGCGGACGCCCGGGATCCGGTCCGGACGAGAGTTCCATTCTAGCGAGCCGTTGCCCGAGTGGCCAGACAAAAGCCTGAGATCGAGAGTGAGCCGACGCAGTGGTGGCGGTTTGTCGCCAAGGCCGTTACCCTCGACATCAGTCAGCGGCCGAACAGAGATCGACATGTCAACCATCGAACATAGTGCGATTCTGCATGCCCCACCAGAGCGTGTGTTTGCCCTGTTGGAACGTGTCGAGGACTTTGTCGACTATTCAGACCTGATCGAGGCCATCGAGCCCCTGGGCGACAAACGCTATCGCTGGTACGTGCACGCAGTGGGCATGGACTGGTCCTTCGACGTGGAAATCACCGAGATCAAGGCTCCCGAGCGATTGGCCTGGGAATCGCTGGGTGGCGTGCGTAACCAGGGTTGCTATCGGTTGGTACCGGTGCCCGAAGGTACCGAGGTGGTGCTGACCATCGAGTACCAGATCAACAACCGCTTGCTGGAACGCGCCGTGAACCGGGCTGCCAGGCCTCTGGTCGGCAAGGTTAGCCGGCAGATTCTGGAGCGCGTCGAAGCGAAATTATAGGCACCGCAATCGCGGTTATCTGGCGATCACTGGGGGCTGCCGGTTGCGGGATTGAAATGCGCGATGCGCGCCCGTCCACCGCGTTTGGCCATGTACATGCCTTGATCGGCGGCATGGATAAGATCGCGGGCATTGTCGTAGTCATCACCTTCCATGTGGGCGATGCCGAGCGAGGCGGTGACATGGACGGGCTCTCCATCGAGCCACGCCATGGGCGTGTCGGCCAGCCGTCGGCACAGTGTCTCGGCAACGAGGACGGCAAACTCCTGCGATGTCTCGGGAAGGATCAGTAGAAACTCCTCGCCGCCATAGCGCCCTCCCTGTACGCGATCACAGAGCTGACCCCGCAAAAGCTCGGCAAAGTTCTGCAGGACTTCATCGCCCAGTCGGTGCCCATGGCAGTCATTGAGGCGCTTGAAGTGATCCAGGTCGATGAAGACCACCGCCAGTGAGGTGCGTTTCTTTCTGGCCGATAGGAAATGTGCCTCGAGCAGTTCTTCGAGATAAGCGCGATTGTAGAGTCCGGTCAACGCATCGAAGCGAATGCGACGGTCCAGTTGCGCCTGGTGGTTGCGTAGCCGTTCCATTTCCTGGCATTGCGTGAGCAATTGCGCATTGAGGCGCTGGTTGTGCGCATGGAGTACCTGCTTGGCTTCCAGCAGCAGTTGCTGAGCATCGAAGCCCGGCGGGAGGGTGATTTCGAAAAGCTGGGCAATGGTGGGGAGGTCGTCCTGCAGGGTGGTGATCAATTCACGCAAGTTCGCGGTGTCGAGGTCGAGATGCTGAGGCAGGCTGGGTAGAAGCTCGGCAAAGAGATGGGCGGGAGTCGTCGAGAGCCAGGCGTCAGCGATCAGGGCGGCAGCGATGATACACCCATCCCTCGGTGGCTGGGTGTCGAACGAGCCGTGGCTGGCGGCGATGCCGTCGACCAGGCGCTCCGGCAGCCCCCACCGTTCTGCCAGCCAGGCCCCGACCAGGGCATGATCGCAGCCCAGGAGTTGCCGCTCGCGTTCAATGATGACGGCATGGTCGTGAGTGTCCGACACGATGTCGCCGTAGATGTCGGAGGCCGCCGTATCGAGGGCCAACATGCCGATGTCCTGTAGCAGGGCGATGGTGAAGACGCTCCCCGCATCCGGACGCCCTGTCTGCATGGCCAGGCGATGTCCGGCCAGTGCACTGATCAACGCGCGCTGCCAGAAATGGTCGAGATCGAGGCGTGTGGCCTCGCTGCTGTCGCGACGCTGGGCCAGGCCGAACCCCAAGGCCACCGACAGGGTGGCATCGATTCCCAGGCGTGAAACGGCCTCAAGACAACTGGCGACTTCCCGGGCTTGGGAATGAAAGACGCTATTGGCGAGCGAGAGCAGCCGCAGGGTCAGGGCCGGGTCGCGTTCGAGACAGCGTGCGAGCTCATGCAGACTGGTATCCGGCGCTTTTGCCAAGGCAATCACCCGCATCACGACGTCGGGCAGCGAGGGGAGTGTCGAGCAGGCTTGCAGGCGAGCCTGCAGGGCGGCGGGCAGCTCAGGTTCGGTCAGCGCTGTCGCTGAGATGGTGTCCTTCGAGGCAGAACAGGCGGACTGGCTGCTGGTCGGCATCCCTGGGTCTCTCCGTAACGCCCGCTAGCCGGTCACGTCGGATGTCGGCCGTGCACTAGGCGGATAGCGTGTCAGAATGTAACTGAACTATCCCCGAAGCGTTACCTTGAGGTCAAGCAAAAGCCAAGAAAGCTTAGGCCCGCGAGTCGATACCTGCCAGCCCCCGACGATGGGACTGGCCATCGGGGCCGTAGAGCGACTGGCCGGCGGCCTCGTGCAGAAAGTTGAGGGTGCGCTGGTTGTGCGACAGCCGTATCTGAAGGAGGGTGCCGTTCAGTTCGTTGAGGTGGCGAACCTGCTCGGCTTGCTCGCGCATGGCGTGCCACGCATCCAGGCAACCGGCATCCTGGGCGGCCTGTTCCGCACCGGCATGATGGTCAGCATAACCAAGGGCGCGTTGAGCACTGCGCCGCTGTGTTTCGAGACGTTCCAGCTCTTCGAGCAGTGCCTGCTTGTGACTGGCGATATCGTTGAGCCGCTTCCCATCCACCTGGCCCGTGGCCAATGCCTGGCGTTCGTCGGTCAGGAGCGTGGCCAGCGCTTCGAGGCGCCGATGCTGGCGTGCGAGATGCTGGTCGAGACTCATGAGTCGTCCTGACCGTCGGGTGCGCCACCGAGCAGGTCGCGTACGCTGTCGATGAGGCCGTCGGCGATGCGCTCGGCGCGAATCTCCAGGCGTCCCTCGCTGATCGCCTGACGAATTTCCGCGACGCGAGCGCTATCGATGTCCTGGCTGCTGTTGCCGGCAGCCTGGTGCAGGTGAGTGATGGCCGCAGGCGATGACTCGCCAGTGGAGGCGTCGCCACGATTGGTCCTGGTCGTCTTGTCACCGGACTCGCTATGGTTGGGGCGAGTCAACGGGTGGGAGCTGTCGATTTTCACGAGGTTTCTCTCTTGCTCATGCCTTTCCCCCATTATCGGCCGTTGGGCAGCAAACTTGAATGCGTCGGCTAAAAATCGACCTCGAGGCGGTCGCGGCCGATCACGCGGGCCCGCAAGATGTCGCGATTGTCCAGGCGAACACGAATTTCACTGTCCATGGCGCCGTTGTCCAGAGCCTCCCCCTCGCGCGCGATGGAAAAGCCCTGGCCGCGAGCCTCGACCCTCACCCTGGCACCACGTTCGACCAGCGTCACCTCCTTCAGTTGCCGCTCGGTAAGCGCCCGGCCTTCCCCGATCGGCCGGGTGGCCTGTTTGCCGATGGCCTGTGCCATCTCGGTAATCGCACCGTTGGGCAATCGCCCCAATTCGGCCGGGCGCAAGGCGAGCATGCTGGCGTCGATCACCGTGCCCGCGGCGATGGACCGGGAAGTCACCACCTGTTCGCCGATCACCGCTAGGGTGGCCTGCATGTAGCGGACCTGCTGGCCCAGCTCGCCACAGCGAACGCCGACCGAGACACGTCCGGCTAGCGACTGGTTGGCATTGGGCAAGAAGGGCCGAGGGTTCTCGCAGGTGGGTAGGTGCGCCGAGGGAGGGTGCACCTCGATATTCACTTCGCTACCCAGTTCGCTGGCCTGGGCATAGAGAAAGGCATGCACTCGCTCATTGAGCAGGGCCGTATTGTCGTCGTCGCCTGCCTGCACAGGTGTCGTCAAGGCCAGCGCCATCAGGCCTGATAGAACGATGACCGATGGATGTCGGCGGAGGCGGGACAGCAGCATGGGAACACCCTGGGCGCAAGGCGCGATATGGTCGAGGCATGAATCGGGACTGATGATTGTAGTCGTCATGTTCAAAACCCAAAGCGGAAATTGACCGGCAAATAACCGCCTGTTTATCCCTTTGCGCAGACAAGGACTCGTCTATTCTCCATGCTGACCCATTACCCGTGGCGAGCGTTGGCCACGTGACACAGGGAGGCTAGGGGATGATTGACAAGCTCGATGGGGCGCTGCGCTTCCACCAGGAAGCCCTGAATCTGCGTGCCGAGCGCCACGAGGTGTTGGCGAGCAATATTGCCAATGCCGATACGCCCAACTACAAGGCGCGCGACTTCGATTTTTCCAAGGAGTTGTCGCGCGTCATGAGCGAAGGGCGCAGTACCGGTAGCGGTTTGGCCCTGACCACGACCTCGGCTCGTCATATTCCCGCCCAAGCCAGTGCGCCGCCTGTCCAGGACCTGCTGTACCGCATACCCGAGCAGCCCAGTCTGGATGGCAATACCGTGGACATGGACCGTGAGCGTACGCAGTTTGCCGATAATGCCGTGCGCTATCAGGCCAGTCTATCCCTGATCAACAGTCGCATTCAGGGCCTGAAGACGGCGATGCAGCCCGAATAAGTGTCGTCTAGGCAACCCAGGAGCAACCCATGTCGATGTTTTCCGTATTCGATGTTTCCGGTTCGGCCATGAGTGCGCAGTCTCAGCGCATGAATGTGACCGCCAGCAACCTGGCCAACGCCGATAGCGTGGCCGGTCCCGATGGCGAGGCCTATCGAGCCAAGCAGGTGCTGTTCGAGGCGCAGGCGCAGGGACGCCACGGCGTGGGAGGAGTGCGCGTCCGCGAGGTGGTGGATGATCCGTCCCCCATGCGCATGGAGTATCGCCCCGAGCATCCGCTGGCCAACGATGACGGCTATGTGACCATGCCCAACGTCGATCCGGTGCACGAGATGGTCAACATGATTTCGGCTTCGCGTTCCTACCAGGCCAATGTCGAGGTGATGAACACCAGCAAGCAGATGATGCTCAAGACACTGACGCTGGGCGAGGGTTGATTGCCATGTCCACCACCATCGATACCAGTGTGCTCAACAGCCTGAATACCGGCGCCGCGACGGGCAGTGCTGGTAAGGGTGATGATCTGCGCGAGAACTTCATGACGCTACTGGTCACCCAGTTGCAGAACCAGGATCCACTCAATCCCATGGAAAACGCGGAGATGACCTCTCAGCTGGCGCAGATCAATACCGTCAGCGGTATCGAAGAGCTCAACAGTACGTTGGAGGGTATCACCGGTCAGATCGATGCCGGCAATACACTGCAGGCGACTGCCTTGATCGGCCAGGGGGTGCTGGTGCCCGGGGATCGGTTGCTGGTCGGTGAAGAGGGTACCACTCCATTCGGTGTCGAGCTGGCAAAGCCTGCCGATAACCTCGCCGTGACCATCCGCGATGGTGCCGGGCAGGTGGTGCGCCGCTTTGACCTGGGAGCGATCGATGCCGGTGTCGAGTCCTTCGAGTGGGATGGCACTCTGGAGAGCGGTGAGCGGGCGCCGGAAGGGGCCTACTACGTCAGCATCGCGGCCAGTGCCGGCGGTGAGTCCGTGAAAGCCACGGCCCTGAACTATGCCATGGTGCGGGGTATCTCCACCGACGGTAATGGCTCTCCACTTCTTGATCTGGGTGGTGTCAGCGAGCAGGCCGGCCTGGCCGATGTCCGACAGATTCTGAGCATGTAATACCATCGATGCCTGGTCAGCACGGCATGTCCACTGACGATGGCGAACAAGAATGCAGCAGCAATAAATAAAGATCGTACTTACAGTACACGGGGAGTAAGACAATGGGCTTTTCACAAGCATTGAGCGGGTTGAACGCCGCGGCATCGAAACTGGACGTGCTGGGCAATAACATCGCCAACTCGCAGACCGTCGGCTTCAAGGGTGCCGATATGCAGTTCGCCGATGTCTATGCCGGAGCCAAGGGGCTGGGTACGCGGGTATCCGCCACGCTGCAGAACTTCAATGCCGGCAACCTCGAGGCGACCAGCCGGAATCTCGACCTGGCGATCAGTGGCGAGGGATTCTATCGCTTCGAGCAGGGTGGGGAAGTCGTCTATTCGCGCAATGGCCAACTGTCGCTGACTCCCGGTGGCGATCTGATCAATTCCCAGGGCGCGAGGATCATGGGCTACGGCCTGAACGCTGCCGGTGCCGTGCAGACGGGTGGTCAGGCCCAGGTGCTGAACGTACCCGCGGACGAGATGCCGGCGAGTGCCACCACCGACGTGGCGACGACTCTCAACCTGGACTCGCGCGAAGTGGTGGGCGACGAGCTCAGCCAAGTGGAGGTCAACAATCTGGGCGGTGGTACGCAGACGCTTGATTACCACTATTCCAATAACTTCACCGTCTACGATTCGTTGGGCAATCCGTGCAATATCGCCGTCTATTACGAAAAGACCGGTGCCAATACCTGGGATGCCAAGGCGGTGATGGATGGTGTCTATGATGAGAGCACCGCCAATGACTTCACCGCAACGTTCAACCAGAACGGTACCTTGGCTACGCCGGCTGTCGGAGCCATGCCACAGATCACCTTCGATTCCGCGGCACTGGGCGGCGATCCCGAAGACCTGGTGTTCGAACTCGACCTGGCCGGTTCCACTCAGTTCGGCAACGAGTCCACGAACAGCGCCCTGACCCAGAACGGCTTCACGTCGGGGGCTCTGGTGGGGATCACCATCGAAAGCGATGGCACCATCATGCGCAACTATGCCAACGAGCAGTCGCGTCCCGCCGGGCAGATCGCGCTGGCCTATTTCCGCAACCCCGAAGGCCTGAAGTCGGCGGGTGACAATGCCTGGACCGCGACCGCCGCTTCCGGACAGGAATTGGTCGGTACGCCGGGAACCGGCCAGCTGGGCTCCGTCGAGTCCGGTGCCATCGAGACGTCCAACGTCGACATGGCCCAGCAGTTGGTGGACATGATCGTGTCACAGCGCGCCTATCAGGCCAACTCCCAGACCATCAAGACCCTGGATGAGGTCTTGCAGACCGCCATCAACCTGCGCTGATGGCGGCCGAGTCAGGAGTTTGAATCATGGATCGCATTCTCTATACCGCCATGAGCGGCGCCAAGCAGAGCCTCGACCAGCAGGCGGTGGTCAGTCACAACCTGTCCAATGCCTCGACCGCCGGGTTCCGTGCCCAACTGCATGCCATGCGCGCGGTGCCGGTCCAGGGCGATGGCCTGTTGCCCACCCGTACCTCGGTGGCGGCCACTACGCCGGGTAGCGATTTCTCGCCCGGCCCCGTGAGCACGACCGGCCGTGAGCTGGACGTGGCCATCGATGGCAACGGCTGGCTGGCGGTGCAGATGCCCGATGGCAGCGAGGCCTATACCCGTCGTGGCGACTTGCAGGTCGATGGCAATGGCTTGCTGGTCAATGTCGGCCGCCCGGTGATCGGCGAAAACGGCCCTATCGTGGTGCCGTTGGGATCGCAGCTGTCGATCGGCGCCGATGGCACCATCAGTGCCATCGG
>NZ_JBHRUG010000031.1:133513-152878 GCF_042646605.1 Litchfieldella rifensis
GCGCGGCGATGATGGCCTGTTTCGCCCTTTGCCCAATGAAGAGGGCGAAATTCCGGCGCTGGCCGCCAATGATGACGTGCGCCTCGTGTCCGGCGCGTTGGAAGGCAGCAACGTCAGTGCCATCGAGACGATGGTGGCGATGATCGATACCGCGCGGCGCTACGACATGCAGATGAAGGTCATCAGCAGTGCCGACGAGAACGCCCAGCGCGCCAATGGCCTGCTCTCCATTCAGGGCTGAACCGAGTTCGAGATGAAGGAATCCCGCTCATGATCAAATCGCTGTGGACGGCCAAGACCGGCCTCGAGGCTCAGCAGGTGCAGATGGACGTGACCGCCAACAACCTGGCGAACGTCGGCACCAACGGCTTCAAGCGTTCCCGGGCGGTCTTCGAGGACCTGCTCTACCAGAACCTGCGCCAACCCGGCGCACAGAACAACGTGCAGAATGCCTTGCCCTCCGGCATGCAGGTCGGCACCGGGGTGCGGCCGGTTGCCACCGAGCGTCTGCACACCCAAGGGGGGCTGGAAAATACCGAGAACTCCCGTGACCTGGCGATCAACGGCAAGGGCTTTTTCCAGGTGCTGATGCCCGATGGCTCCATCGCCTATACCCGTGACGGCAGCTTCCAGCTCGACGAGAACGGCCAAATGGTGACGGCCAACGGCTATCCGCTGGAACCGGCCATCATCCTTCCCGATAACGCCCTGTCGGTGACGGTCGGAGAGGACGGCATCGTGTCGGTGACCCAGCCAGGCAGTTCCCAGAGCAACGAGGTGGGCCAGATCACCCTGTCGACCTTCGTCAACCCCACCGGGCTGGAGAGCATCGGCGGCAATCTGTATCTCGAAACCACCTCGTCGGGACCGCGCAACGAAAGCATGCCCGGCATGAATGGGGCGGGCCGGTTGTTCCAGGGCTATGTGGAAACCTCCAACGTCAACGTGGTGGAGGAGATGGTCAGCATGATCCAGACCCAGCGGGCCTACGAGATCAACAGCAAGTCGGTGAAGACCAGCGACGAGATGCTGGCACGTCTGAGCCAACTGTAACCCCTTGGACGCGGTATCGGGACATTATGCGGAGCGGATCATGAAGCGGCGGACTCCAACATGGCGTGCCTGGCGCCTTCTGTGCCTGGTGGTGACGATGTCGGCCATGGCCGGTTGTGCCCAGTTGCCGCGTGCTTCGGTCGTTGGCGAGCAGGAGCAGGTGACGATTCCCAACCGTCCCGCGCCCCTGGCCAATGGCTCGATCTACCAGGTGCAGCGGGGGCATCAGCCATTGTTCGAGGATCGTCGTCCGCGCATGGTCGGCGACATCCTGACCATCGTGCTCGACGAGGAAGTCAGTGCCAGCAAGAATTCGCAGAGCAGCGCCAAGCGCAATGGGGAGTCGGACCTGGTCTTCGGTCAGGTGCCCGATGTCCTGGAACAACTGGCTGAATACGGCTTCGATATTTCCGGTGCCAGCGACTTCGCCGGCGGCGGAGGCTCCGAGGCCAACAATACCTTTACCGGGACCATCACCGTCTCGGTGCTGGATGTGATGAACAATGGCAACTTGCGGGTGCGTGGCGAGAAGCAGATCGCCATCAACCAGGGGGTCGAATTCATCCGCTTCTCCGGCGTGGTCAATCCCCGCACCATCACTGGGCAGAACACGGTGCCCTCGACCCAGGTCGCCGATGCTCGCATCGAGTACGTGGGCGATGGCTATATCAATGAGGCGCAGCACATGGGTTGGCTGCAGCGCTTCTTCCTGAACGTTTCACCCTTCTGACCGAGTGCCGTCTGTCAGGTGCGGATCATTGCTAGTGGGGACAGTGTCATGAGTGCTATCCATCGCCTCGCCATACGGCGGCTATACAGGCCATTGCTGGTCGTGTTGCTGGCACTGGGGTTGGCCATGCCGGCCCAGGCCGAGCGGTTGCGCGATCTGACGACCTTCGCCGGCGTACGCGACAACGCTCTGGTGGGATATGGCCTGGTGGTGGGACTCGATGGCAGCGGTGACCAGACCATGCAGGCCCCGTTTACCGGTCAGAGTCTGATCAACATGCTGTCGCAACTGGGCATCACCGTCCCCCCGGGCACCAACATGCAGTTGCGCAATGTGGCGGCGGTAATGGTCACTGCGGACTTGCCGCCATTCTCGCAGCCAGGTCAGCGTCTCGACGTGGTGGTATCGTCCGTCGGCAACGCCCGTAGCCTGCGTGGCGGCACCCTGTTGATGACGCCGCTGAAAGGGGCCGATGGCGATACCTATGCCATCGCCCAGGGCAATCTTCTGGTCGGCGGTGTCGGTGCCGAGGCCGGTGGCAGCAGTGTGCAGGTCAATCAGCAGGCCGGTGGGCGCATCAGCGGTGGCGCCATGGTCGAGCGCGAGGTGCCGCTGCAATTGGGAGCCAACGGTGGGGTGCTCGACCTGCAACTCAAGGAAGCGGATTTCGGTACCGCACAACGTGTGGTCTCGGCCATCAACAACGAGTTCGGCTGGCCGGTGGCCACCGCCCAGAATGGGCGCACGATTCGCCTGCAGGGTCCCAGCGATGCCAACGAACGGGTCAATTTCATGGCACGAGTGGAAAACCTGAACGTGACGCCGATGGAGGCCCCGGCCAGAGTCGTGATCAATTCGCGCACGGGCTCGGTGGTCCTCAACAGCGAAGTCACTTTGCATCGTGCGGCGGTCGCTCATGGCAATCTGTCCATCGTCATCGACACCGCGTTCCAGGTCAGCCAGCCAGCCCCGTTCGGGGAGGGCGAGACGGTGGTCGTGCCCGACTCCGACATCTCGATCGAACAGCAAGAAGGCTCGCTGCAAGTGGTGGAAGGCCGTGCCGACCTGGTGGATGTCGTCAATGCCCTCAATGCGCTGGGGGCAACCCCGGCGGATCTGATGTCGATTCTCGAAGCGCTGAAGGCCGCTGGCTCGCTGCGCGCCGACCTGGAGATCATCTGATGAGCGTCAACGATCTGGGTGGCCAGTTTGCGCTCGACATGCAGGGTATCCAGCGCTTGAAGCACACTTCCCGCCAGGATCCCAACGCCGGACTCGACGAGGCGGCCCGTCAGTTCGAAGCGCTGTTCCTGCAGATGGTCATGAAGAGCATGCGCGAGGCGGGACCCAAGTCGGACCTGATGAGCAGTCAGCAGAGCGAGTTCTACGACTCGCTACTCGACCAGCAGTGGGCTCAGCACCTCTCGGGACGAGGGATCGGTCTGGCGGAACAGTTGATCAGCCAGCTCGAGGGGCGCGGGATGGTACCCGAGCGCGAGGCGGATGCACGGCGCCATGCCAATGAACTGATCGCCGGCATTCCTCGCGGTACCCCGCGGGTGCTGCATGACGGTCTGCGCAGCGATATCGATGGCGATGCGCAAGGCACTTCAGTGACGCGCGATTTCCTCGATGAGCTCGATGCGCGACTTGCCGGTGATCAGCGCGACATCGCCGGCGATGCACAGAACTCTCGACGGGACGGTGAGCGTCCCGAGCATGTGCAGGTCTTCCTCGAGCGCTTGACAGCGCCGGCTCAGGCGGCGAGTCGTGCCACCGGCGTGCCCGCCGAGCTGATCCTTGCGCAAGCGGCACTGGAAACCGGCTGGGGAAGCCACGAGATTCCCACCCGCAACGGTGGCAATAGCCATAACCTCTTCGGCATCAAGGCCGGAGGGAACTGGCAAGGCGATACCACCGATATCACCACCCACGAATATATCAATGGGCAGCGAACCCGAGTCACCGATACGTTCCGGGTCTACGGCTCCTTCGAGGACGCTTTCACCGATTACGCCCGCTTGATCGGGGATAATCCGCGTTACGCCGGCGTGGTGGCGGCGCCCAGTGCCGAACGCGCGGCGCGAGCGTTGCAGGATGGCGGTTATGCCACCGACCCGGCCTATGCCGACAAGCTGGTGGCGATCATGAACACCATGGGGCTGCTGGATGGACGCATGTTGGCGCAGGCAGAATCTCATGACGTTTCCGCCGAGCGGGTGCCGAGCAGCATTTTCTGATTCATCGAGCGTTTTACCGCTAGACCCCTCAAGGTTCGGGTGTCTTGGCCGATAGAGTGATCAATGGCTTAAGGGAAAGGAATCATGAGCATTTTTTCCACGGGTTTGAGTGGTCTCAACGCTGCACAGAACGCCTTGAACACCACCAGCAACAATATCAGCAATGTCTATACGCCGGGCTACAATCGCGAACTGACGATCCTGGGTGAGGGCCGTGCCGGGGGTGGGGTCCAGGTCGACGACATTCAGCGTCAGTTCAATCGGTATGTCGCCAATCAGTTGAACGCGGCGACGAGTTCTTCCAGTGCCTTGCAGACCTACCAGACTCAGGTCAGCCAGATCGACAATCTGCTGGCCGACCGCGAGGCCGGCCTGGCACCCCTGATGCAGAATTTCTTTTCCTCGCTGGAAGATCTGGCCAGTGCGCCATCCGACCCGGCTGCCCGCCAGGGAGTGCTCGGTACGGCCGACACCTTGAGTGCCCAGTTCCGTTCCTTCGACCGTTACCTGCAGGACATGCAACAGGGCGTCAACGGCCAGATCAAGGATGAGGTCACCCAGATCAACAATGCCACCGGGCAACTCGCCAAGCTCAACCGCGAGATTGCCCTGGCCAGGGCGCGTAACGGCGATGCCCCCAATAGCTTGCTCAACCAGCGTGACGAGGCGGTGGCCGAACTCAGCGCACGCCTTGACGTGCGCCTGACCGTTCAGGACGGCAAGACCTACAATATCTCGCTGCCCAATGGGCAGCCGCTGGTGGCGGGCACCAATGCGTATCGGCTCGAGGCCATCGAATCCTCGAGCGACCCGCAGCGCATGGTGCTGGGCTATCGCGACTCCGGTGGCAATATCGTGGAGTTGAAGGAGGATGTCGTCAGCGGCGGCACCTTGGGTGGCCTGATGGGCTTCCGCTCCGAGACCCTGGACAAGACGCAGAATCAGATCGGTCAGTTGGCGGTGTCGCTGGCGCTCGGTTTCAACGAGCAGCATGCCGAGGGCGTCGATCTCAACGGTGACCCGGGTGAGGACTTCTTCGCTATTGGCCAGCCGCAGGCCTATGCCAACACTCGTAACACTGGTACGGCGGAGATCACGGCTACCCGCTTCGGCAATATTGCGGACCTGCGTGCCACGGATTACACCGTTCGCGTGACGGATGCCGCGACGCCGACCTTCGAGGTGGTTCGCAAGGACAACGGACAGGCGCTGGATGCCGGCGATGTCTCATTCGATGGCGTCAGCAACGAGCTCAGTTTCGGCGGGGTGGTACTGACCGTTGACGATCCCGCCAACCTCGCCGACGGCGATCGCTTCGAGGTGCAGCCGGTACGGCGCGGTGCAGGTGACATGGAGAGCCTGATCGGTGATCTGGACAAGATTGCCGCGGGTGAGGATGTGGGAACCGGCGATAACCGTAACGCATTGGCCCTGCAAGAGCTCCAGGACCGGCAACTGGTGGGCGGCAACGCCAGCTTTAGCCAGGCCTATGCCTCGATGGTCAGTGACGTGGGCAACCGGACCAATATCGTGCAGGTCAATCTCGCCGCGCAGGAAGGCCTGACCGAACAGTTGCAAGGCGTGCAGCAGTCCGAGTCCGGCGTCAATCTGGACGAGGAAGCCGCCAACCTGATTCGCTACCAGCAGTACTACCAGGCCAACGCGCGCGTGATCGATGTCGGTTCGTCGATTCTGGACACCATTCTGGGCCTGCGTGCCTGATCCGGTTAGGAGCGAGATGAGATGCGTATCAGCACCGTGACCATGTTCGAGCAGAGCGTCTCGAGCATGAATCGCCAGCAGGGCGAATTCATGAAAGTGGGTCAGCAGATCGCCACCGGACGCCGGGTGGTCAACCCTTCGGACGACTCACAAGCCGCATCCCGGGCGGTGGGCGTTTCCCAGGCCCAGGCCGTGACCCAGCAGTACATGGATGCCCGAGTGAGTGCCCGTAACTCACTGTCACAGTCCGAGAGCATTCTCAACAGTGTCGGCGACGCGATCACCAGTGCCAAGACGCTGCTGGTGCAGGCATCCAGCGATACCTTGAGCGACGCCGATCGCGCTTCGATCGCCAGTGAGCTCGAGGGGATCTACGAGACCATGATTGGCCAGGCCAATGCTACCGACGGCAACGGTCGCTACCTGTTCGGCGGTTATCAGGACGATGCCCCGCCATTTACGCAGAATGCCGATGGCAGCGTGACCTATGTGGGAGATACCAATACCCGCGAGCAACGCATCGATGCCTCGCGGCTGATGCCCGTCGCCGATAACGGCGAGGCGATCTTCCAGTCGATTCCCAGTGGCATGGGCTATGTGGCGATTGCCGAGCGAGCTGTTGGCAGCCAGGGTGACGTGACCTTCGCCGGGCCCTCGCGCATCGATTCCACGGTGGCCGGCTTCGGGGAGAACAAGTACACGATCACCTTCACCGCCGCCGACGAGTTCGAGATTGCCACCATCGACGCCGGTGGTACGGTCACCGCTACCGAGACACGAACCTATACGAGCGGCGACCCCGTCGCATTCGGTGGCCTGTCCATGAAGCTGTCGGGCACGCCGGAGGCGGGTGACAGCATCGAGGTCAATCCGGCCGCGCATCCCGATGCCAACCAGGACGTGTTCACCAGTCTCAAGCGGGCGATCGAGGTGTTGCGAACCCCGGTGGACGGCAATCCCGGGATCAAGGCCGACTTGAGGAATGCCTTGTCCACGTCGATGCGCGAGCTGGACAACAGCCTGGATAACGTGCTCACCGTGCGCGCCTCGGTGGGGGCACGGCTCAACGAGCTGGACGTGGTCGACGCGGTGGGGGAGAACCGCATGCTCAACTACGAGCAGACGATGTCGGACCTGGTCGATCTCGACTACGCCGAGGCGATCTCCGAATACAGCCTGCGTCAGGTCGGGCTGCAGGCGTCACAGAAGGCCTTCGTCGATATCAAGAGCATGTCGTTGTTCGACCTCCTGTAAGCCGTATCGCGCGGGCGTGTTCACAAGAGCCGAGCACGGGCCGCTTCCTTTACCGGAAGCGGCCCGTTCGCGTTCTCATGGCCTTGGTCAGCTCAACGGTGCCAGGATATCGAGCCATTGCCTCAGGAACAGCAGGCCGTCACCGAACAGGCGTTGCAGGAAGCGACCGATGTCCGTCATCAATACCATCAACAGAAACAATCCGGCGGTCAGTGACATCGGAAAGCCGATATTGAATACCGTGAGCTGTGGCGCCGAGCGGTTGAGGATACCGAGCGACAGGTTGATGATCAGTAGCGAGCCCACCAGCGGCAGCGCCAGCAGCATCCCGGAAACGAAGATGGTGCCACCGAAGCGTACCAGCAGTTCGAAGGCCCCGGCATTGAAACCGCCGACGCCGATGGGCAGGGTAAAGAAGGTGCTGGCGAGAATTTCGATGACGATCAGGTGGCCATTGAAGGCCAGGAACATCAATAGGGTGATCATGTAGAGCAGCCGCGACAGGATCATGGTATTGGCGCCGGTATCGGGCGAGAAGAAGGTGGCGAAGGCCAGCCCCATCTGCAGGCCGATGAACTCGCCGGCGGCCTGTACCACGGCGAACATCACACGCATGATGAGACCAATGGCGATGCCGATCAGCATCTGCTCGACCATGATCCCGAGACTCGCCCAGGACATCAGCGGTGCATCGGGCAGCGGTGGCAGGTTGGGGCCGACCACGACGGTAAGCAGCGCCGCCAGGCCGATCTTGGCCTGGCGCGGCACACTGGAGTGACCCATCAGCGGTGCGGCCATCAGGAAGGCCGTGATGCGCACGAATGGCCATAGGAACAGCATCAGCCAGCCCTGCAGCTGAGCGAAAGTGACCTCGACCATGGAAGCCTGCTGCCTAACTCAGCATCAGGGGAATGTTGGTAAACAGTTCCCGGGTGAAGTCGGTGACCAGCTTGAGCAGCCAGGGGCCGGCCAGCACCAGGGCGGCGAACACACCGAGAATCTTGGGGATGAACGACAGCGTCATCTCGTTGATCTGGGTCGCGGCCTGGAACAGGCTGACCAGCAAGCCGATCAACAAGGCCGTGATCAACAAGGGGCCGGCCAGGAACAGTGTGACGCGCATGCCCTGGTAGGCGATGCCCATTACCTCTTCAGGACTCATGCACCACTCCTCTCGCGTCGCAGGGTCATAGGTAGAAGCTCTCCGCCAGTGAGCCGATGATCAGCTGCCAGCCATCCACCAGCACGAACAGCATCAGCTTGAAGGGCAGTGAGATGGTCGCCGGAGGCACCATCATCATCCCCAGCGACATCAGCACGCTGGCTACCACCAGGTCGATGATCAGGAAGGGGATGAAGATGGTGAAGCCGATCTGGAAGGCGGTCTTCAATTCGCTGGTGACGAAGGCTGGCATCAACACCCGCATGGGCAAGTCTTCCGGGCCTTGCATGGAGCCCACCTCGGCCAGCCGGGCAAACAGCGCCAGATCAGGTTCTCGGGTCTGGGCCAGCATGAACTCCCGGAACGGCTGGCTGCCGAGTTCGAGAAAGCGATCGAAATTGATAGCGTCGTTGGAGAGTGGCACCCAGGCGGTTTCATACACTTGCCCGAAGACCGGCGACATCACGAAGAAGGTCAGGAACAGCGCCAGCCCCAGCAGCACTTGATTGGGAGGGGCCGATTGGGTACCCATGGCGGTGCGCAACAGACTGAGCACGATGATGATGCGGGTAAAGCCGGTCATCATCAAAAGCAGCGCCGGCAGGAAGGCCATGGAGCTGAGCAGCAGCAGCGTCTGTAGCTGAATCGACCACTGCTGGCCACCCTCTGGCGTGGGCTCGCTGACGATGCCGGGAATTGCCTGGGCGAGGGCCGGCATGGGGGCCAACTGGAGCAGAACGGTGACGAGGCAGAGACTAAGCGCCAGGCCGTGCTGCCTCACCCGACCGCCGCTATTGAAAGAGTAGGCGGTGCGTGGCGGGCAGGGGCAACGGTAGCGAGTGGACGCGGCCGGAAAGATCACGGCTGGCCTCGCGAGCGAGCTCGACGCTTGCCCAGGGTCTGGCTGGCGTTGTGCTTGAGGGCCAACGCAAAGCGGCTGGCGAAACCTTCCGTCTCCGGGTGTGGCGATGGCTGCGGTACCGCCGCTTCGTCGGGGGCTGCCAGCTCATGCAGCTTGTTGACCTGGCCACCACCGACGCCCAGCACCAGCCAGGTGTCCTCGACCTCGACGATGACCACGCGTTCGCGATTGCCTATGGCGGTGCTTCCCACCACCCTCAAGCGCCCACCGGTCAGCCCACGGCTTGGGCCCCAGCGCTTGACCAGGTAGCTGCACAGCACGATGATCGCCACGACCAGCGCCAGTGCGGCGGCGGTCTTGCCGAGAGCCGCCATGCCGAGTAGTGCATCACTGCTGGCGGTGACAGCCTCGAGACCGCCGCTCTCCAGGCCCGGCGCCGGGGTTGTCGCGGGGGAGTCGCTCATCGGTTGAGTTTCTGCACGCGCTCGGAGGGAGTGATGATTTCGGTGATACGGATACCATACTTGTCATCCACCACCACGACTTCGCCCTGGGCGATCAGGTAGCCGTTGATCAGGATGTCCATGGGTTCCCCCGCCAGGCCATCGAGCTCAACGACCGAGCCCTGGGCCAGTTCGAGTAACTGCTTGATGGTGATGCGGGTGCGTCCCAACTCCACGGTCAGCTTGACCGGGATATCCATGACCATTTCCAGGTCTCGCATGGCGCCGCTCTTCTCGCCCTTGTCGAGAGGCTTGAAGACCTTGTCCCCGGCGTTCTCGGCCTGGGGGGAGGGTGTCGGATCGTCGGCCTCTGCCTCGCCTTCACTGGCCGCCTGTTCGGCAAGAGCCGCCGCCCAGGGATCGTCGTCGGCAGCGTTGTCGCCGCTTTCCTGCTCGGCCATGGCGCTTGCCCAGTCGTCCTCGGCCTTCTTCTGGTCGGACTTCCGATCGGGATTCTTGGGATCAGTCATTGTCGGATTCCTTGGCTTGCGGCGTTGATCCTTTGACAAAGGTTTCCTTGGCCGGCTTGTTCATCGTGGCGTGCTCGATCAATTCCGATACGCGTAGTGCGCGTTGCCCTTGCTGGCTGCCGTATTCGCAGCGCATGACCGGCACACCATCGACCCGGGCGGTGACGATGTCCGGCAACTCGATGGGCAGGACATCTCCGACTTTCAAGGCCATGACGCGGCCTATGGTGGTGGGGATGTCGACGAAGTCGGCGATCAACTCGATCTGCGATTGCTTGATCTCGCCGGCCATGCGCTGTCCCCATTGGTGCTCTTCCTCCGGGTGACTGTCGGTCAAGGGCCCGCTCAGTTGATCGCGTAGCGGCTCGATCATCAGATAGGGCATGCAAATCTGGAAATCGCTGGACAGGTTGCCGACTTCCAGGTGGAAGGTGCTGTTGACGACGATCTCGTTGGGAGAGCTGGTGATATTGGCGAACTTGACCTGCATTTCCGAACGCAGGAAGTCGATTTCCAGTGGATAGACGGACCGCCAGGCCTCCTGGTAGGCATCGATGGCGAGCGTCAACAGGCGGCGAATGATGCGCTGTTCGGTATGCGTGAATTCACGCCCCTCTGACTTGGTCAGGAAGCGTCCATCGCCGCCGAACAGGTTGTCGACCACCATGAACACCAGATTGGGCGGGAAGACCACCAACGCCGAGCCGCGCAGCGGCTTCATGGCGATCAGGTTGAGGTTGGTCGGCACCGGCACGTTGCGGGAAAAGTCGCTGTAGCTCTGGTAGCGCACGCTATCGACGGTGATATCCGCACTGCGACGCAGCAGGTTGAAGAGGCTCATGCGGAAATGCCGCGCGAAACGCTCGTTGATGATGTCCAGGGCATGCAGTCGCTCGCGGATCACCCGGTGCTGGGTCGCCGGGTTGTAAGGGCGCACGCGCGAGTCTCCCGACTTGTTGTCGGTGGGGGCGGCATCCTCTTCACCACTGACACCCTTGAGAAGGGCGTCGATCTCATCCTGCGAGAGCAGATCGTCTTGGGACATGGCGCTGTTGCACTTCTGTAAGAGCGTAGAGAGTGATTGCCGGCAGCTAACTACTGGACGATGAATTCAGTATAAAGCACGTCGTTGACGGCAAGTGGCGGCTGCGGGTCGGTCAGCGGACGCTCGAACAGGGTGAGAATCCGCGCCGATAGCGCTTGCTTGCCATCCGGCGTGGTCAGGGTCTCGGCCTGCTGGCTCGACAACAGCATCAGCAGGCGGCTGCGTACCTGGGGCATGTGCTCCTCCAGCAGCTCCCGCGTCATCTCGTCGCCGACCTGCAGGGAGAGGCCGACGTACAGCAGACGCTGGTCGTAATCCCGGCTTTGTACATTGACCGTGAATGGCTCGATCTTGACGAAGATCGGCACCGGCCCGCGCTTGGGCTCGGGCGCCACCTCCGCCTGGACGGGAGCGTCGGCTCGGCCATCCATGAAATAGAAGACGGCGACCGAGCTGCCCATCGAGAAGAGGATGATGAGAATGCCCAGTAGCCACCAAGGCTTGCGAGTGCCTGCAGTCGAAGATTTCGCCATTGCTTCCGCCATCGTAAATGAAACGTTGCGTACCGTGATGGTCCAGAGGTGGAGTATGGCGACAGCACGGCTGTCACCATGGCTCGAAAAGGGTGGCCTTATATGCCTATCTTGGCGCTTTGGGTCGTCAGGCCTGCCTTGTTGCCTTGGTTCGCGTACCGCTTAAGCGTTATCGGCAGCAATGCCTCGACTCGAAGACCCGTGGCGTTCAGGCGTACAGGTCCACGCGGCCGTCGAGGCTGCCGGAGCCGGCGGCTGGCGTTGCCGCATTGCCGATCTCGCCTGTCATGGCGCCATCGCCGCTGTCGCCGCCGGATGAGGGGGAGCCACCGGCAAAGGCCGGCTGATCCTGCTGCTGATGTTGGGCATGCTCTCCGACCATGGTGTCACCCAGTGAAATTCCTTGTTCCTCCAAGGCCTCGCGCAACTGAGGAATGGCCTGTTCCACGGCACTGCGAACCTGGGCATGGGCCGACAGGAAATGTACCTGGGCCCCCTGTTCACCCATTTTCAGGCTCACCGACAGCGGCCCCAGCTCAGCCGGGTTGAGGTGCAGGTCGATCTGCTGGCCGCCACGCTGATGAAGTCCGACCAGCTGCTGGCCCAGGTGCTGTTGCCATTGCGGGCTGGCCACCGGCGCCGATAGCGTTGCCGTGTAGAGGGTGTTGGACGGCATGCCCGTCGCACCTTGGGTCGCATTGGGCTGATGAAGGGACTGGCTGTGGACGCCAGCCGTGGACGACATGTCCATGCCCCCCGTTGACGAAGCGTCGCCACGTTGCCCCAGGCGACTGGCGAAACCGGCCTCGTGCAGGGTGGCGGCGACTGGGGAGGGGGCTGCGAGTGGCTGTGCCGGGGGTGAAGTCAGTGCCTGGGACGCAGCACCCTGGGGGGGCACAGCCTTGAGCTCGGAGGCGAGGCTGTCGAATCGCTGCTGAGGACCCGACTCGGCAACGAGTGCCTGTGGGGTGATCCCGCTCCGGGGGTTGGCAACCAGGCCCCCGAGCTCGAGTGTCTCGCCGGCGGAGGCGCTGGACGCCGGAAGCGTTGCCGTCGACTGGCCCTGGCCGGGCACTGCCGCGGATGCCATGGCGGCAACCGCCTGGGAGAGTTGGCCGGCATTGTCGATCAGGTCCAGGCGTTCGCGGATGCTGGCCAGCCGTTGCAGGTCGCCGAGCTCACCGTCGAGTGGCAGAAGGGCATCGGCCAGCAGTTCCTCCTGGTCGGCGAGCTCGGCCCTGAGGGGCTCGGCCGACTGTGGGGTGGATCCGATGCCGTGGACTGCTGCCAGCCACTGCTGCGAAGTCGTCGCCGGGCTGAGTGTCGCGCTGGCCCGGGCGATGCCTTGGGGAAGCGGTGCCAGGGCGCTGACAAGGGCTTCCTTCCCGTGAGGCGAGGTCGGCCGGGCAGCGGCGTCACCGGTCGCCGTGTCCGGGGCGCGCGGGGGTGCGTTCTTGCCGATGGTTCTAGCCTGTTCGGCCGCCTGGTCCAGTCGCAGGGAAAATTCCCGATCCGTGAGGGGGGCGGTCGGTTTGGCGTCGCCGCCCGAGAGGGGCGTGGCCTTGCCGGGGCTGGCGAGTAACGCGGTAATGTCCATGGAGCCTCCTTGGTCAGGCACAAGCGCCGGGAAAAGTGTCAGGCACCGCTGTGGTGGGTTGCATCACGTTCACGCTGGCGTAGCAAGGCATTGGCGGCCATCTCGTCGTTGTGGCGCATCTCGCGCCGCTGTTCTCGCCGGTTGGCCTGCTCAGCCCGGCGTGCCGCCAGCGTGTCGTAGGACGACAGGGTGCGCTGTTGCTGTTGCCAGTGCTGCTGGCTGGATGCGACCCGCTGTTGCTGTTCGTCGAGCGCCTTCCTGGCCCGCTCCAGGGCAGTGTCCAGGGAGCGCAGGAACGCTTGATAGTTGTGCATGGTGGCCGGGTCGATACCGCTGAACATGGCCTCCTGCAGGCGTTGGGCATACTCCAGGCGATAACGGCCCAGCGTTTCCAGTTGGGTCGCGACCTGTTGCTGGTCCCGGCGCTCGCTCGCCAGCACCTGGCCGGCACAGTCGCGGGCCTCGCGAGCCAGGTCGATGAGGGTGTCGAGCGGTTGCTGTCTTGTCATCGCGTGCCTCCCAATAGTGCCGTCATGGCCTGCTGTGCATGGCCGATGTCGGCACGCTCGTCGATGCGTTGTTGCAGAAAGTCTTCCAGCCTGGGGTAGAGTTGTACGGCCCGGTCGAGTTGCGGATCGTGACCCGCGCTGTAGGCGCCGACGCTGATCAGGTCGCGATTGCGTTGATAGCGCGAGAACAGTTGCTTGAAGGCTTGGGCCTGACGTTGTTGCTCCGGGTCGACGACGGCGGCCATGGCGCGGCTGATCGAGGCCTCGATATCGATGGCTGGATAATGGCCGGCTTCGGCGAGATGGCGCGAGAGCACGATATGGCCGTCGAGAATGGCGCGTGCCGAATCGGCGATCGGGTCCTGCTGGTCGTCGCCTTCGGTGAGCACGGTATAGAAGGCTGTGATCGAGCCGCCCCCGCGCTTGCCGTTGCCGGCGCGTTCCACGAGCCCCGGTAGCTTGGCGAAGACCGAGGGGGGATAGCCCTTGGTCGCCGGAGGCTCGCCGATGGCCAGCGCTATCTCGCGTTGCGCCATGGCGTAGCGCGTCAAGGAATCCATGATCAGCAGGACGTTGCGTCCGGCGTCACGGAACCCTTCGGCCAGGCGCGTGGCATAGGAAGCGCCTTGCAGGCGCTGCAGCGGAGACGTATCCGCCGGTGCGGCTACCACCACCGACCGCCGCAGACCTTCGTCACCCAGGATATTGTCGATGAAATCCTGGACCTCACGCCCACGCTCACCGATCAACCCGACGACGATCACATCGGCCTGGGTATAACGCGCCATCATGCCCAGCAGCACCGACTTGCCGACGCCCGAGCCGGCGAACAGCCCCATGCGTTGCCCGCGTCCCACGCTCAGCAGCGCATTGATGGCTCGAATGCCGACGTCGATCTGGGTGTCGATCGGCGCGCGCGACAGCGGGTTCAACGGCGGCGTTGCCAGCGGGGCATGCGGCACATCCTGCAGCGGGCCGCGATCATCCAGCGGGCGACCATTGCCGTCCAGCACCCGGCCGAGCAGGCTGTCGCCGAGGGGAAAGCGCCGCGCACTGGTCGCCTCGCCCTCGCCGAGAGAGAGGACCCTGGCCCCCGGAGTGAGTCCGCTGATTTCGGCCAGCGGCATCAGGAAGAGCTTCTCGCCGGAGAAGCCGACCACTTCGGCCTCGGCGAAGCGTTCATCGCTATCGATTCCGGAACCGCAGAGTTCGATGCGACAGGCGCTTCCCAGCGGTACGCGTAGGCCTACCGCCTCGAGTACCAGGCCCGTGGCGCGAGTGATGCGCCCGCTGGCCCGATAATGCGGCACGGCCTCGACGCGCGTCTTGACGCGGCTCAGGGCTTGCTGCCAGCGCGCCTGATGGGCATTTGGCGTGGCCAGGGACGTCATGCGTCGTCCTCCTCTCGGGCCGGGCCAGCGTCTCCCGCTTGAGGGGGACGGCGACGGACCTGTGCCGTGACGGCCTCCCAGCGTCGCTCCCAGGTGGCATCGAGTTCGCCGTTGGCGCTGGAGACGCGGCAACCGCCGCGACTGATCTGGTCGTCGGGCTGCAGCTTCCAGCCGGCCGCGGTGAACTCGTGGCCCAGGTGAGCCTCGACCAGGCCGAGGTCGTCGGGGTGCAGCCATAGCCGCGGCTGTCCACCGAGGCTGGGTTCCACATGCAGCAACTCACGCACGATCGCCACGACCTGCTCCGGGTGCGCATCCAGTGCTTCGCCAGCGAGCTGGCGTCCCGTCGCCAGGGCCAGATCCACCAGGTCGGCGGCAACGTCTTCGTCGAGTTGTTCCAGGGCCTCACTGAAGTGCTTGGCGAGGGATCCCAGGGGGGCCAGTGCCTGGTGTATCTGGCGCTGCATCTCTTGCTCGCCGGCTTCGCGACCCTCCTGCAGGCCCTGTGCGCAGCCCTCGCCATGACCGGCCTCGAAACCGGCGCGATAACCTTCCTGACGGGCGGCTTCACGCACCTTCTCGCGCATGGCCTCGAGTTCGGCATTGCGTTTGAAAACCTGCTGGCGGATAGCTTCGCGACGCGCCTGTTCGCGTTGCTGGCGCTCCTGGCCGGGAGGGCCGAGTTCGTCCATCTGCCAGCGACGCCAGGGGCCGTCGTCGCGCGAGAACGGCCGACGCTCAGACATAGGTGTCGTCTCCACCGCCGATCACGATCTCGCCGGTATCGGCCAGGCGGCGGACCACCTGCAGAATGGCTTTCTGCTCGGCTTCGACCTGGGAAACGCGGATCGGACCGCGACCTTCCATGTCCTCCTGCAACAACTGCGCGGCTCGCTGGGACATGTTGCGCATGAACTTTTCCATGAGGGCATCCGGTGCGCCCTTGAGCGCTACCACCAGCGAATTGGTGTCGATTTCCTTGAGCAGGAGCTGGATGCCGCGGTCGTCGAGGTCGAGCAGGTTCTCGAACAGGAACATTTCGTCGATGATCCTCTGGGCCAGGTCTTCGCTGTGGGCGCGTACCGTCTCGATGACGACCTCTTCCTGGCTGGAGTTCATCAGGTTGAGAATCTCGGCCGCGGTTCTGACCCCGCCCATCTTGCTGCGCTTGAGGTTCTGGCCGTCGAGCATGCCGCCGAGCACTTCGGTGAGCTCCTGGAGGGCGGCGGGCTGGACGCCACTGAACGTGGCGATCCGCAATACCACATCATTGCGTAACTTGTCGTCGAACAGTTCGAGGACATCGGCGGCCTGGTGGCGCTCCAGGTGGACCAGGATGGTGGCGATGATCTGTGGATGCTCGTCGCGGATCAGCTCCGCCACCATCGACGCTTCCATCAGGTTCAAGGCATCGATTCCCGAGCTGGTGCCGGACGTCTCGAGGATGTCCTCGATCAGGCTCGAGGCGCGTTCGCTGCCCAGCGCCTTGGTCAGTACCGAGCGGATATGATCGCTGGAGTGCAGGTTGACGGCGGTGAACTGCTCCGACTCCTCGTGGAACTCACTGATGACCTGGCGCATCTCCTCGTGCGAAACCTGCTCGAGGGTAGCCATTTCCTGGCTGATCTCCTGCACCTCCTTGGGTGACAGGTACTTGAAGACCTCGGCGGCGCTGTCTTCATCGAGTGCCAGCAGCAGGATGGCACCGCGGCGGGCGCCGCTCATCTTGGTCGAGTTGAGGTTAGTCATGCTTGTTCATCCAGCTTCTGACGATCATGGCGACCAGGCGCGGGTCTTCCTGGGCGATTTCGCGCAGGTCCTTGAGGCTCTGCTCGTAGCCGGCTGACTTGCGCGTCTTGCGGCGTGGAGGCTCGTAGGTCTCGTCAGGGCCTGCGTCGCCGTCACCCTCCTGATCGTCATCGCCCACGGTGGTGCGGAAGCTGGTTTCGAAGGTCGGCGCCGGCAGCGGTGCCCGTGTCTGGCGCTTGATCAAGGGGCGCAGGATCAGCAGATAGAGCAACAGCGCGGCCAGGCCCACCAGCAGGTAGCGACCCAGGGTAAAGGCGAGGTCATGCACCGTGGGCGATTGCCACCAGGCCTCGTCGTCGGCAGCATCGGACGGCTGTGTGAAGGGACTGTTGACGACCTCGATCTCGTCGCCTCGCGCCCCGGAGAACCCCATCGCCTGGCGTATCAAGCGATCGATCTGGGCCAGCTCGGTATCGCTCAGCGCCTCGCGGGTCGGTTTGCCGTTCTCGTCGATAGCGTCGCGGTAGTTGACCACGACGGCGACCGACAGTCGTTCCACCGCGCCGGTACGGTGCTGGATATGCTCGACACTGCGGTCGACCTCGTAGTTGATGACATTGTCCTGGCTCAGGCTGCTCGGCGGGCGAGTGGTATCGGTGGCTTCCTGCTCGCCGTTCGCCGCGTCGTCGGCCGTCTCCTCTTCGGGTGCCAGTTCGATGGGAGAAGCGGCTGCGCCGGGGGGAGTGTTGGTCAGTGCTCCAGGGATGCCGCGGGCCAACTCGTCGCCGCCGCGATAGGAGGTGCTGTGTTGTGAGCTGCGCACGGCGGCCTGGTTGGGCGGCTGGTTGGGACCATAGCGCTCCGCGGTTTCTTCGCGACGCGAGAAATCGATCTGTGCGGCAACCTGGGCACGGACGTTCTCGGCGCCGAGGATGGGAATCAGGATGCTCTCGATACGTCGGCGGTAGGAACGTTCGACCTCCTCGATGTAATCGAGCTGGGTGCCGTCGAGGTCCCGCAAGCTGCCATTCGGTAGCGACAGCAGCCGCCCGTTCTGGTCGACCACCGTGACGTCCTCGGCGGCGAGTTCGGGCACGCTGCTGGAGACCATGTGCACGATGGCATTGACCTGGCCATCACCGAGCACGCGACCGGCGTGCAGCGTGACGACCACCGAGGCCTTGGCGGGTTCTCGCTCGCGTACGAACACAGAAGGCTTGGCCATGGCCAAGTGGACGCGTGCCCGGGATACCGGGCCGAGGGCTTCGATGGAGCTTGCCAGCTCGCCCTCCAGGCCGCGTTGGTAGTTGAGATGCTCGGCGAACTGACTGATGCCGAAGGCCTGGTTGTCCATCAGTTCGAAGCCGACATTGCCGCCCTGAGGCAGGCCTTGTTCGGCAAGCTGCAGGCGCAGCTTGTGGACCTGGTCGCCAGGGACCAGCAGGGCCTGGCCGCCTTCACTGAGACGATAGGGAATCTCACGCCGGTCCAGTTCGCCGATGATCCGGCCCCCGTCGGCTTCGGTGAGGTTGCTGTAGAGTACGCGGTAATCGGGGCTTCTGGCCCACAGCAGCAGGGCGATGATGATGGCCACCACCGCGGCCCCGGCGATCAATAGCGGGACCAAAGGGTTGCCACGAAGCTGGTTGAGCAGCTTCGCGGCGGACGGTCCCTGATGGTCCCGGGAGGTATCGCTGGTCCCGCGGGTAGTGCCCTCATTGGCCGAAGCCGCGTTACTCATGCGCTCCTCCGGCGATTGGTGGCAATGGTTCTTGAGAGGTTCTCTGCACGCATGTCGGCGTCCGGCTCCACAATCCGTCGCGATACGCCGCCTGTGCGCATGCCAGGCGGTCGTGTGATGACCGTCATTATCCGCGCAAGTGTCGAGGCTAAAGGCAAGAAAAGCCGGTCTTTTATTGGCCAATTGAGCGTTTGGTCCCGGGGCGGGGCTTGCTAGGCTTGCCGCATCCTTCAATCACAGCGGAGTTGCGTCGATGAGTTCGCCCGCCATTCAATCCGCGTTGTCGCAGATGCAGGCCCTGGCCAGTCAGGCTGCCGGTGCCCAGGCCAAGGGACAGCAGCTTTCCACGGCCGTGGGACAAGGTGGCTTCGCCAACGAACTCCAGGCATCGATTCAGCGCATCAACCAACTGAAGCAGACCGCCAGTGCCCAGGCCGCGGCTTTTCAGGCCGGCGATCCCGATGTGGCCCTGAACGATGTGATGGTCGACTCGCAGAAGGCCAGCGTGGCCTTTCAGATGGGAGTGCAGGTCCGCAATCGCCTGGTAACGGCCTACAAGGACGTGATGAACATGCAGGTCTGAGGCGCTGATCTTCCTTGGGGAAACACTGAATAAATGCCTGTGCAGATCAATCGCTGCGTTGCGCGGTGCGCGGAATCCTCACATATACCCATATGCTCCGGTTCCTGTGCTCCGTGCGCCTTGCGCTTGAACATGCTCGTCGATTTATTCAGCGTTT
Organism: Litchfieldella rifensis; assembly: GCF_042646605.1. NCBI lineage: Bacteria > Pseudomonadati > Pseudomonadota > Gammaproteobacteria > Oceanospirillales > Halomonadaceae > Litchfieldella > Litchfieldella rifensis. The sequence goes on from NZ_JBHRUG010000031.1 coordinate 152,815, forward strand.
CCCTAGCCTGAGAGTGTCTACGGTGGCGGCAACGAAACGCCCGATGGCCATGCCATCGGGCGTT